>NZ_AKIY01000324.1 GCF_000282615.1 Bradyrhizobium sp. YR681
GCCCAGCCGATCGGCGGTCAGCGTGCCGTTGGTCAGCTTGACGTCGACGTGCTCGTCCGACGAGACCGTGCCCTTGCCCATGTCGACGAAGGCCGAGTTCAGCCGCGCCTCGTAGCCGGTCGAGGTGCGCAGGAAGATGTCCTTGTGCAAATCGAGCTGCTGCTGCTTGTTGTCGAAGCGGCCGGTGCGGGCATCGAGCAGCAGGGTGGATTTGTCTTCCATCAGCACCTTGGCGCGCAAATCGTTGAGATCGACATGGTCGGCGTCGGTGATGTCCTGCGTCGCGGTCTTGGCCCAGAGCTCGTAGGGCCGCTGGTCCGGGGTGAAGCCGGACATGTGCGGCGATTCCATCGTGATCTTGGTGCCTGTCACCACGAGATTTCCGGAGTCGAGCTTCACGGGAATCTGGAAGGGATTAAGGAAGGTCGAGACGGCGATGATCGCAGCCATGGAGGCAGCCACCGTCACCGGCACCGCAACGCGCAGAATCCGCACCAGCCGGCTGTGGCGCGCCGCGCTGGCAAACTTCGCCGCAAGCGCGGCGTCGTAGGTGGGATTGTGGGCCGAATTCACCACTGCTCCAGGCTATCGCTCGCCTTGTCCGGTCGAAGGCCGCGCCATTGTACCCGGCGGCGCCAGAATATGCAGCCTTTGGCAGGCCATCCTTGGAGAGGCCGCAGGAAAGTGTCCGAAACGGGGCGCTGGCCCGGCCTAGAGGCCGATTGAGCGCTCAGGAATGCGCAAAAATATCCTCTTCCTCCCAGCCCTGGAGGTCGAGCAGGGCGCGGGTCGGCAGGAAGTCGAAACAGGCCTTGGCCAGCGCGGTGCGGCCTTCCCGGACCAGCATGGCGTCGAGCCGCTCGCGCAGGGCGTGCAGATGCAGCACGTCGGAGGCGGCGTAGGCGAGTTGCGGCTCGGTCAGGCTGTCGGAACCCCAGTCGCTGGACTGCTGCTGCTTGGAGAGGTCGACATTGAGCACCTCGCGCACGAGGTCCTTGAGGCCATGCCGGTCGGTGTAGGTGCGGACCAGGCGGGAGGCAATCTTGGTGCAATAAATCGGGCCCGTCATGACGCCGAAGCTCTGGTACAGCACCGCGACGTCGAACCGCGCGAAGTGGAAGATCTTCGTGATGGCGGGATTGGCCAGCAGGGCCTTCAGGTTCGGCGCGTCGGTGTGGCCCTTGGGGATCTGCACCACGTCGGCGCTGCCGTCGCCGGGCGAGAGCTGCACCACGCAGAGCCGGTCGCGGTGCGGGTTCAGCCCCATGGTCTCGGTGTCGATCGCCACCGCTCCGGTGTAGCGGGACAGGTCGGGCAAATCGCCGCGATGCAGGCGTACGGTCATGGCGTTTCAAAACCTCGGGTCGAATCGGTGCGCCTTGGCAGGCTAATACCCTGGACAGACGCTGGCGAGGGCCGGCCGCGATGTATCCGCTGGCCGCCGCAGGCGCAAGCATCGGGCGCGGCCATTTCGCTCGAAAACGCCCTAGTAATTGAGGCGCTGCAGCACGTCGTTGATGCCGAAGGGGCTGGCGCCGACGTCACAAGCGCCGCGCCGCGCGAAGACGCAGGCCTCGATGTCATGACTCGTCATCGCACAGCTTCGCTGCGAGAAATCCGCCGGCAATTCGCCCGCCAGCGCCGCCGGACCGATGACGCGGTTGAAATCCCGCTGGTGCCGCTTCACCAGGGCTGGAAGCTGCCCCTGGGCGAGAGGGTCGGTCGCGTAGAAGGAATAGACGGGCCGACGGGACGCGAGCTGGCCGCGCCCGGGCAAGAAGGGATCGTGCATGCCGTAGAGGGCGAGGCCGCAGAATTCGGCATCGGCGTCGAGGTCCGCCGCCAGACGGGCCTCGCCGATGCCGCGCATCCAATTGTCGCGCATGATATGGGTCGCGCCCGACAGACCGAGCGACAGCAGAACCCAGCCGGCGCAGACCACGGCAAGCGGCCGCAGGCGCCATCCGTCTCGACGCCGCATCAGCTCGGCCCAATCGGCCGAGCCAAGTCCGGCAGCGACGACCAGCAGCACGATCGACAGGAAGATGAAGCGGTATTCCTTGTGCACGATCATGCTGTGAAACGCGATGTTCACGAGAGCCGCGACGATCAGCAGAGGCGCATGTCGCCAGCCGCGCCAGAGCGCCAGCAGCATCAGCAGCGTCGCGCCCGACCACAGGATCGAAATGAGGTGGACGTAGGCGAACGCCGGCGCGACACCGAATTCAGATGCGCGGTCATGCAGGAGGTTTTGCTGAATGTTGAGGACGAGCCACGCAAACGGCGTGGTGCCGTGGGCCATATCGACGCCGGCAGCCAACGCCAGAACGACGCATGCTCCGGCCATCAAGGCGATCGCGCGTCGCGGATGGCTCCAGCACGCCCCGAGCGCGAACACCGCGCAGGCCGGCGCATATTGGAAGCGCCAGACGCAGGCGAGCGCGAGCAGGCCGCCCGCGGTGACGAGACGCTTTCGCGAGAGTTCGCCGGTCAGGAGATAGGCGGCCGGCAGGATCACGGCCGTCGCCAGCGTTTCGCTCAGCGTGTGGGGTGCGAAATAGACCAGCTCGAACCAGACCGTGGCGGCCAGCGCCGCAACGACGGCATGCGACCGGGAGATGCGTTCGCCGAAATGCCAGGCGGTCACGACGATCGACAGCGAGGCGAGCCCGACCATCAGGCGCGGCACCACGAACGCGCCCCAACCGCCCGGCGCGAGCCAATCGCCGAGCGCGACCGGCCCCGCGAACAGGCTCGGCAGAAACCAGCTGCGAATGCCGTCGCGCCATTCCCAGGTGACGACGCCGGGATGGCCGAGCAGACGCCAGGCCGGCTCCAGATATTGATAGATCTCGTCGTTGTGATTGATGTTCGGCCAGAACGCGAGCGGCAGCCGGACGGCCATGGCCAGCAGCAGCAGCGCACAGAGAATGCCGTATCGCGCCGCGAAGCTTTCGGTCCTGACGGCGGGCACGACGACGATGGGCAAAGCTGCGGCGCGACTTGTCATTGCTCTCGGGCTTCGGCGTTCCTGCGTCCGCTTTCCTGCTTCGGCTTTCTTCGGCCTTCCCGGGCTCCGACGGCGAAACCGGGGCCGGTCCGCGCGCTCCCTCATCGTCCGATGCGCGCCTGATCGTGGCTTAGGAGAACTTGTCTAAGGGCGCGTAAATCCCGGCCCTGAAATCGCTCGCTGGTGCGGCCACAGGCCAGCCCTGCGCCTCCCTGCCCGGGACGCCAGACAGATATGTATGACAGCGATTTCAATTGCTTAGGCGGGAAACAGGATAGAACTCCAGGCTTTCGGCCGCCCGGTCACCGGAACCTGCACCGGACGCCCGGTGAAAATCGTCCAGGCGCACCCTATCTGTTGCCAGCCTCCCGCGCCCGTCGCCCCCTTCACCGTGAATGAAAATGACATGACCGAACAGACGCTCGCTGCGCCTATCGACGATCCATCGGAACGCCCGCGCGGCTTTTCGCGCTACCAGTCACTCCTCGTGGCGCTGCTCGCCTTTGCTCAGTTCACGATCATTCTCGATTTCATCATCATGTCTCCGCTCGGCGCCATCATGATGCCCTCGCTCGACATCACGGCCGGACAATTCGGCGTCGCGGTTTCGGCCTATGCATTCAGCGCCGGACTTTCGGGCATCCTGGCCGCCGGCTTCGCCGATCGCTTCGATCGCAAGCGGCTGCTGCTGTTCTTCTATGTCGGCTTCACGCTGGGAACGCTGCTCTGCGCGCTGGCGCAGAACTACCACGTGCTGCTGCTCGGCCGCGTCGTGACCGGATTGTTCGGCGGCGTGATCGGCTCGATCGTGCTGGCCATCGTCACCGATCTGTTCCCGCTGCATCTGCGCGGCCGTGTGATGGGTTTCATCCAGACCGCGTTTGCCGCAAGCCAGGTGCTCGGCGTGCCAGTCGGGCTGTTTCTCGCCAATCACTGGAACTGGCACGTCTGCTTCGCCGCGATCGTCAGCCTGTCGATCCTGGCGATCGCCATCATCGCCTTCGCCATGGAGCCGGTCGACGCGCATCTGAAACTGAAGCAGGACAGAAACCCGTTCCACCATCTGGTCGCGACGATCGGAGAGCCGCGCTACACGCTGGCCTTCGCGGTCACCACGTTGCTGGCGACCGGCGGCTACATGCTGATGCCGTATTCCAGCGCGTTTACCGTGAACAATGTCGGCATCGACATCGTGCACCTGCCGACGATCTATCTCGTCTCCGGCCTGTTCAGCATCGTCACCGGGCCCATGGTCGGCCGTGCCAGCGACGCCTTCGGCAAATACCCGACCTTCGTGTTCGGCTGCGCGATGACCATCGTCATGGTGCTGATCTACACCCATCTCGGCCATGTCTCGCTGGCGACCGCGATTGCCGTCAACGTGCTGATGTTCGTCGGCATCTTCTCGCGCATGATCCCGTCCCAGGCACTAATCTCGGCGATCCCCGATGCGAGCCAGCGCGGCTCGTTCAGCGCGGTCAGCGCCTCGCTGCAGCAGCTCTCAGGCGGGCTCGGCTCGGTGCTCGCCGCGGCGATCATCTCGCAACAGGCTGATGGTTCGCTGCTCCATTTCGAGCGGATCGGCTACGTCGTCGTCACGACGACGATCATCACCCTGGTCGCGATGTATTTCGTGCAGAAAGAGGTGGCGGAGCGGGCGGGGAGAAGCGTGGTTTGAGGGACGAGGGGCAGGCTTGGCGCGCTGGAGATTCCGTCCGCTACGCCCGCGCATCGGCCAGCATTTCAAGCTGGTCCTGAAGCTGGGTCGGGAGGTACGGCTTGGCCATGAACCGCGCCCCGCGCGGGATGTCATTATCGGCAGGGCTGAGCAGGCCGGACGTGATCAGGAGCAGCACGGGTGGCCACCGGTGCCTGATCACCTCCGCAAGCCGCAGGCCATCCATCGATCCGGGCATCTGGATATCGGTAAAGACGACGGTGATCTCAGGTACGGTCTCGAGGAGCTTGACGGCCTCGTCCGCATCTGCGGCTTCCAGAACGTCGAAGCCCATATCCCGCACGATGTCAGCCGCGTTCATGCGAATGAGGAAATCGTCTTCGACGATAAGGATTACATCACTATGCTTACTGAGATTGGACACTTTTGCTCCGGCATAACCGAGCATAAGGTTTGACGGGCTGCTTTGTTCCGCCGAACGTCTCGCGGAGAACCGCGTTGGTTGGAACAGGGCCAGAGTTCATCATGACAATTGACATCAAGGCGGACGTGGATGCCGTCCAGCAGATCGGGGCAGTTCCCAAGATCCTGGATCTGGCTGCGCGCATCACCGGCATGGGCTTCGTCGCGATCGCGCGCGTCACGTCGGCTCAATGGGTTTGCTGCGCCGTTCGCGACAACATCGCCTTCGGTCTTCAGCCGGGCGGAGAACTGCGCGTCGAGACCACCATCTGCAACGAGATCCGGCAGCACGGCAACACGGTCGTCATCAACGACGTGCAGACGGACGGCGTCTTTTGCGATCATCCGACGCCGGCGATGTACGGATTTCGCAGCTACATCTCCGCGCCCATCATCCTGCTCGACGGGATGGTCTGGGGAACGCTGTGCGCCATCGACCCCACGCCGCGAGAGCTGCGCACGCCCGAAATTCTCACCACGTTTCAGCTCTTGGCCGAGCTGATCGCCGCACAGCTTGAGCTCAATCAACGCCTGGAGCGGAGCCAGACCGACCTTCACGCCAGCCAGGCCGACCTTCTGGACGAACGCAACACGGCCGAGCTGCGCGAGCAGTTCATCGGCGTGCTGGGGCACGACCTTCGCAATCCGCTGGCCGCCGTCGATGCGGGCATGCGCATCTTGCTGAGGAATCTCGATACCGGGCGCGCACCCGAAATCGCGCTCGGCGTTCAGAACGCCGTTCATCGCATGGCCGGCATCGTCGAGAACATCATGGATTTCGCGCGCGGCCGCCTCGGCGGTGGCCTGACGATCAGGCGAGATGCGAAGCAGCCGCTGACGCCGGTGCTGGAGCAGATCATCGCCGAGGTCAGGACGGCCTGGCCCAACGTGACGATCAGTTCATCGATCCGGATCGCAGAGCCCATCAACTGCGATCGCGGCAAGATGGGGCAATTGTTCTCGAACCTGCTCGGCAATGCGGTGACGTATGGTGACCAGGGACGGCCGATCCACGTTGCCGCCAAGACCTCCGACGGAACGTTCAATCTGACGGTGTCCAACGAAGGCCCGCCGATATCCGAGAAGGCGCTGGCGAACCTGTTCAAGCCCTACACGCGCGGCGACCGGCCCAGTCAGCACGGCCTTGGCCTAGGTCTCTACATCGCATCGCAGATCGCCCAGGCCCATGGCGGCAAGCTGAGCGCGGTGTCGACCACAAGCGAGACGACATTCTCGCTCGAGATGCCGATCTAGGCGCGCCGACGCAACGCTTTGATTGGGCGTATCTTTCTGGAATTGCCTGGAATCCAGAAACAAATGGTGCCCAGGAAAGGATTGGCTGGACCGATCTTTAAGGTATTGATATTTATAGCCTTTTATTTGACCTGTCGAGGCGTTGTTACACAGTGTTGTTCGCCGCCGGACTTCACGGGACCGCCTTCAAGGACTGTCTTACCGCTGCTAGGCTTGTCGACCAGCATTGGATTCGCGGGGCCAAATGCACTTCTCGACTTTTCCTAGGACAAAATCGCCGCCGCATTTTGCTCCAGAAGTCTTCGATGTGTTTCGCAGACATCGCGAAGAGGTGGGCACTGCCGAACTCACCAAGGGGCTTTCAAGCGACGAAGTCATGTCGTGCTCCGGGGCGATCTCGCCGAACTTGGGTTCGATATTGAGGCAGGCAAGAAGCATGCGCAGAAGCTGAAGCGCCCGGTCTTCTTCGGCGAAGATGGGAAGCCCTCGCGTCAGTATGAAATCGACGGCTTCCGTCCAGAATGGAATTGTGGGATCGAGATCGAAGCGGGCCGCGCATGGATGGGCAATGCCATTTATCGCGACCTCATCCAGGCGATGGTGATGGTCGATTTGACACATCTTATTCTTGCTGTGCCCATGGGCTACCGGTACCTGAGCGGAGGCAAACCCGTCGTGAGCAACGATTATGCGAACACGGTTACCGTAGCGGATGCTCTCTTCAGCCATTCAAGGATCACCATGCCCTACGGGCTAACTGTGATCGGCTATTAGCAAGCTAGGGAAGGTTGGAGTTCGCGGCAGCGTCTGCCTCAGTGCCAGCGTGGGGCTTCCCAGCTGAATCGAGGTAGCCTAATAGGATTCTTTAGGCGGCGTTAACCAAGTTCGCTGTTTATGGTTACCGATGTATGAATCCGCAAACGATACCCTGGCGGGGCTTTCCGTAGCTGCCCAGGCGGCGCTCGTAGCTGCCGCGCGTGACGGCGCCCCCGTTCGCGGATTGACCCACGGCTTCTATAAGTACCCCGCTCGCTTCTCGCCTGTTTTTGCCCGCGCAGCCATTGAGACTTTTACGCAACCCGGCGACCTCGTCCTAGACCCTCATGTTGGCGGTGGGACTTCGCTGGTCGAAGCACTGGCGGCTGGCCGGGAAGGCGTGGGGGTAGACATCAGCACGCTCGCCGAGTTTGTCACGGGCGTCAAATGCACCGTGTTCTCGGAAGCTGAGCTCGCGACCCTCGAACGTTGGGCGCAACGCGTTTCGGCTGCGGTGAACATTCACAAGCCGTCTACAACGATCGCAGACTACGAACAGCTCGGGTACTATAAGCACCTAAAGCATCCGTCCCGATGGCGATTGCGAAAGGCCATCGAACAATCCATCACGAGTGCCACGAGGCTGGGCTCCCCCAGACTTGAGGCTTTCGGTCGCTGCGTTGTGCTTCGCACGGCTCAGTGGGCGCTTGATGGGAGAAGCAGGATAACAGGTATCGGCGACTTCCGTCGCGTGTTGCACGACTCCGCTCAAGAGATGATCGCAGGAGCACATCAGCTTCGAGCCACTGCGAGCGCCAAGGGAGAGCAACGAGCCACGATCTTTCGGCGTAGCGCCATCGGCATGGATACTGAGGCTGGCCTACGCGAGATGCGGGCGCCGCGCTTGGTATTGACGTCTCCTCCGTACCCAGGAGTGCACGTCCTCTATCATCGTTGGCAGGTTGACGGTCGGAAAGAAGCACCGCTACCGTTCATGATCGCGAACAAACTTGATGGTTCAGGTTCGAGCTACTACACGATGGGAGATCGGAAGAACTCCAGTCTCAACACCTATTTTGACAGCATAAAAGGTTCGATGTCATCGGTAGCGGCACTCGCCGATGACAACACAATTATTGTCCAAATGGTCGCCTTCTCATCTCCCGACGCGCAATTACCTCGCTATCTATCGGCGATGCGAGCATCGGGCCTGAAGGAAATGTTCCTTCCCGTCATCGAGAATGAAGGCGACGGCCGGTTGTGGCGTAGCGTTCCTGGCCGACGATGGTACAGCGCTCAACGCGGCGAGACTCCCGGTAGCAAGGAGGTTGTTCTCTTTCATCGCAGAGCGCCTGCCCCAGATAGGCGCATCGCAACTACTTCTCAGCTACGTCCATCAGCTTGATCATTGTCAACGCGACTCGGCGAACTTCGCTTCGACGAGCTTTATCGGCAGCATCGACATCATCATCCTTCTTACCTATCGTCGCCTGATACATCTGATAGAGATGAAACGCGATATGCGAAGTGTATTTGTTTAGTTTGCGTTGAACGTCTTGCTCGGTGTTCCGCTTTGCCAGGGCCTGTCGAAAGTCTCGCAAAGCAGCCATATCTTGGTTGATGATAAGGATAAGGGGTGCCCGCTCCGTCGGCCTAACAAAGGCGCCGGCATCTTCGTCCGTCCATTCGTCTTCATTCCAACACTGCTGCTGGTATTCATCGCGGCTAATAGTCTTTAACTCATACGGCGGGCGCCGCATGGTGCCGGTCTTGAATTCGTCTTCGACGAGTCGTGGCGCCTTTTCGTCTTTCTCTATCGGCTCGGGCGCTTCGACAACGTTGGCGTCAAATGACGTAAAGAGCTGCCGCCCACGCGGACCGCTAGCCGTTACTTCGAAGGTCAAGCGCTCGCCCACCTGCCATTCCGGGCGCGGTGAAACAAGCAAGCTAAAACGCCCAGCCACCGGATCGGCAAAATTCATCTCAGGCTGTGCACCCTTGCCGAGCAGCTTCGCTGACAGCCTCCATTTCGGATCATCGTCCGTAACAAGTTTGTCTTTTCCGTCCCACCGCAGCTTAACGTGAGTATCTGTATCACCTAGGCGAATGTTGACGGGCTGTCGGGAGGTAACCTTCAGCTTGACAGGGTCTTCGACAAGTTTGGGATCAACACTTGGGACATCCGGCCTCGTCAGTACGGAAAGCTCAAGACGGCGCGGCTCGACAATCCCATTAAATCGGGCCGTTATCTTGACCGTTGCCCTTACTGGAAATTCATCTGCGTCGAAATTTTGGTCCGCATTGAAGTTCAAGATGAGCTTTCCGTGGTCATCGAGCTTCTCGTGCTTAACGTTTAGCTCCAGGACCTTTGAATCGCCTTCGACGATCAACTGAGACACCGCCGCCCAGTGCCCCGATGGGATAGACTTGATAGCGATTTCGCGGGGTTGATTTGGACGCAGACGAATAATTGACGCGGCGGGCTGCGAAGTCAGCACGGGATAGTCAGCGCCGACGCCGACGCTTGGCGGCAACAGCGTAACAACGCCGCCCTTATTCACTGTCTTAAAGCCGAGTTCGTCGCCGCTATGGACGTCACCGGCCGAGCCAATTCCATCTACGAAAGAATGTCCCTTATCATGATGAGCATCGATAAGTTGATCGAGCGTCTGCTTGACCTTCTCATCGCCTGCGGACAGCTCCGAGACCGCTTCTTCGGCTTCCTGCTCCAGACGCTCCAGGTCTGGGTCGGATTTCAGGGTGGCGATAATTCGCCTCGTAAGTGCCTCTCGTACTGCCCCACGATAGAACCCCTGCCGAGAGCCCTGCATGAGCTTACCCAGAGCTTCTGGCGCGAGACCATCGACGTCGATCATAATCATCATGCGGGCACGCAAGTAGCGGAAGCCCAGGTCCTGTACGATGAAGCCGTTATCATCGAACTCCTGGCGCTGCCCATTCACTAGATAGACGACGCATCGCTTACCTCGCCCAGCTTCAAGATAGCTACTGAGAGGAGTTGCTCCCTTATCGTCGAGCATGAACTCCTCGCCCTCTTCTACATCCAAAGGGAGCACCGTCTGCTTCTCGGTGCCTTTCTTGGGTTTAGGCGGCAACACAAAGACGCGAATAGAAATCGTACCGAGGTCGGCAACTGGAAGGTCGTCAAATAAAAGCGGCGTGGTCTGAGTAGCGGTCTCTGCCATTGCTCGCTCTCCTACAAGACGGGCTGCTGTGCAAAAGATTTGTCGAGCGCGACGTTCCTACCAAGCATTCGCACACGACGCGCCAGCCGCTGTGCCGTACCTTTCATGGGCTCGGGTGTATTTCTTAACGCGTAGAGCTCGTAAGGCATTACCGGATTGAAGAGAACATGGTTCAGCGATTGGTACATAGTTCGCGCGATCGATGAGTCCGAGACGCCGAAATCGTAGCCAATGTGACAGAAGTGGGCGCCCTGCTCGAATTGAGCCGCGTCAGCTTGCGCAGCGTCTACAAAGGGCACCTCTCCTGCTTCCGTGGCCGCCAAGTAGGCATAGTATGCGCCGCGCAGTCCTTTCGGCTGAATCTCCCGAACGATCGTCCATCCTGCTCCATCGCCCTCACCGCTCTTACGGATATCAGGTGCCCGCCGAGAGACTACGATTGAATATTTGGCAATAGAAAATGCCGATGAGCCACCCTGACCGAAAACGCCAATAAGATAGGGCTTGTCTGCTTTGTCCGTTCGGCCAAGAGAGAGAAGAGAATTGTGAATGTTGGCAGGGGTCTGTCCCATCCCATGATCTCGGATGGTGACGGTGAACTCCTTGCGCTTCTTCTCAAGATCTAGCCTTATGGACAGATGCTTGCGCACCTTATCAGCTAAAGCGCTCTTCTCTTTTCGTTCATCGTCATCGAGCCGTTCGATTGCATCCAGCTTTGGAAAGCCAAAATATCGGAACACTGCTTCTCGCGGGCTTGCCGGCATTGATGCTGTGGGGTTCTTTATACGCTCTTGTAGGCGAGCTAACTCGATGAGCGACTCCATCCCATTCACGAGGCGCTCGGCCAACGGGTTCATCGGCTCCCCCGCAAGCTTGATCCGACCGCCGTTGCCACGATCACGGCCAACGGGCACCCAGTGCAGCTTGCCACGCTGCCATGTCCCAAGACGCTCATCGCCTGGCAACCATTGATACTGATCTGGCGGAACGATCGGCAGCGCCGCCATGATCGTTTCGACCTCTAGGGTCGATCGGGCGCCTAGAAGTCGGCCTAGAAAGTCCCGTGCGTTCGCAGCCATTCCCACCCCCTCGAAGTAGGTCCCCGACCTACAAAGTGAATTCGACCGAATCCTTGGTTCCTGATTGCATCATTCTCGCTTTCAGAGCTTCGACCTCGCGGGTTAGCGCCGCCGCGATTTTTTTCACGTCAGCCTCGGTGTATTCGTAGGCCGACTTATTGCCGAGCTTTGCGATGACTCGGATGGCTTTGATGGCGTTGATCGTGCGGCTCTCAGCTAACTCGACAAACTTGTCCCGCTTTTCCGCCTTGCTCTTCGTTTTCTTGTCCGATCGATCGAGCATTTTCGGGTCCATTTTTTTGATAATTTAGCGCCTATATTTTTTGATAATTTTGCTCATAAATTAGGTTACGAGAAGAGTCTAGAAGATTCTCGGGATTCGATAATTTCTTGCCCAAAGCGAGGCCAACGAATTGGTGCGGGTGACCTCCATTCGGGTGAAACTACTGCGATTCCATTTAGTTATGCGGCGCTGGAAGAGCCTTTTAGAAACGGAGGCACCCAACAACAATCTGTCAGGATGGCGCGAAATGATTCCGACAACGCAAGGGTGATTCTCGGCTCTTCCGGGAGCAAGGCCGAGACGAACCAAACGGCCATCTTCGCAGCGACTAATAACCTCGTGGATCAAGTGCGGGGCGCATTGAAGGCCTGAAGGAGACGACAATGAAACCGAATGAGAGGCCGTGGGCTGATCATGGCAATGTCTCGGAAGATGAAATCTTTCTTGCTGTCGGCAAAGCGCTTTCGCGCTGGGAAATGGTGGAGCATGCCGTCGCTGGCTTGTTCACCGTGGTGACGGTTGGCAACTATCACGCGCCGACTAATCCGATGCTTCGAGCTTATTCGGCCGTTGTAGGCTCTAAGAACAGAATTGATATGGTCCGCGCAGCGCTGCAAAGCTGGCTTCTGGTGTGGCCCGCCTGCCCCTTGGCCTCCAACGCCACCGACGCACTGAACAGGTGCGGAAGTTGGGCGGGACGCAGGAATGATATCGCGCATGGTCTAGTGGACATACTGCTGGACGACTCGCGTTGGTATCTATTCCCTGGCCTCTACGCCGCGAAGGGCCGAACGTTGGCGGCCAATCCGGTGCAGGGAAAACCAGTGTTGCAGCGCCCGGACTATCGCTACAACTCGGAGATCATAGAAGCCTTCTCCGATGAATTTCTAGCGCTCTTTAACCACGTGAACCAAACAACATCAGCGTTGGGCGAGTGGTATCGTATCGCAAGCGGTAGCGGCAAAACCTAGTACATTGCTGGCGCAGATGAGGCGCACTGAAGGACCAAGGCTGGCTTGCCTGAGGCGTGTTGGCTAGAGCCCTAATGGTGAGCGTGCAGATACACTGATGGGCCGATGAATGAACGCATAAGGCCGCGCTACGAGTCCCTCGCCCCGGCCGATATTGCATTAGGGGTACCTTAACTCAGAGGTGACCTCGTGGCGGCGGTTGGCTGTTTCCCCCCGTACCCATGCCAACTTCTGACGCTTCCTTCACGAAGCGGGTATGACCGAGCCCCTGCCCACGTCTCGCTGCTTTCCCGAAGAACGATAGCGGTCACCATCTCTGTCCTGAGTCAATCGGCCACATCGAGCCGCACTATTCGCTGGAATCTCGGCTCGCTAACAATGGTGTCAACGGACGTTGGCTAAGTTGTTTTTGAGCAGGTGAGAGTAGGGGCATGAAGGCGAAGCAACGATTTGTCGCTTACTACCGGGTGTCCACGCGCAAGCAGGGAGCTTCCGGCCTAGGCATAGAGGCACAGAGAGCCGCCGTTGCTGGTTATCTAGGTGACCACAGAGCGAGGGTGGTGGCTGAGTTCACGGAGGTCGAGAGTGGTAAGCGCAGTGATAGGCCGGCCCTGGACCAGGCATTAACCGCCGCAAGGGTACATCAAGCAGCCTTAGTGGTGGCAAAGGTGGATAGGCTCACCCGATCTGTAGGCTTCCTGTCGAGGCTCTTGGAGGCGGGTGTTGATGTGAGGTTCGCAGACCTCCCCGCCATTGAAGGACCCACAGGACGCTTCATGCTCCAACAGATGGCGGCCGTTGCGGAGCTAGAGGCGGGACTGATCTCGTCACGGACTAAGGCTGCGCTCTCCGCGGCTAGGGCAAGAGGGCAACGGCTTGGAGGTGACCGCGGTGCGCAGCTATCCAGCGCAGCTAAGGCGAAGGGGAGACAGGCCCAAGTACCATCGGCACAACGTAGGGCTAACGATCTAGCTCCATTGCTCGAAGAGCTGCGTGCGGGTGGCGCATCATCTCCTACTGAGTTAGCACAGGCGCTTACAGCAAGAGGGATACCTACGGCACGTGGGGCGGGCACGTGGTCAGCGCCACAGGTGGTCCGCATACAAGCGCGGTTGATCGGTAGCACTTAGCACAGCACCAAGCTCAACGTTTGGCATGAATCTTGGAATCAGGAAGACGATTTTGCTTCCATCACCGCACATTTTTTTTGCCCGCATCCATTGGCACTGCGCGTTCGCGTCTCCATATTTTTGATGCAGCATTGTCGCTGCTCTGTCGCGATAGGAGATCACGTGTCTTCCAACTAAGTCGCGCTAAACGATAGGACGAAGAAAATGCTGAGCGTGACTGACGGTGACGCAAGACATCTCGCCGGGATGATGGATTGCTTCGGGCAAGTAGGCATCCAGAAGAATACCATGTTCGTGCGTTTTAAGACGGCTTACTTGGATCGCCTCGAAGTGATCCGCTCAATTTTGGGCACCGATCAAAAACCTAAAGGGCCGTTCGATAATGGCGGCGATTCCAAGAGACTCCAGTATGAGTTGGTGCTCGTTGGGAAAGAGTTGGCCACGCTAGAGAACCTCGTCACGAGCCGCATGTTGACTAATCGGCGCCACGCGTTCCGGCAGACGCGAGATCAACTCCACAAGCTGAGGCAGAGACTGGGCTTGTCCGGAAAGTTGAAGATCGCGCGGCCCGAAGAAATGTGATGCAACCCCGCGCCTCTCGCATGAAGCGGCGCTTGGGTGATGGCTCGGCTTTCGCCCTTCGCTGCTCAATCCCCGATCCGGTCACCGGGCGAGCTTGTGGTCGCCCCACTATGCGAGCGGCCGGGATCGGACTTGCTACACACTTTTGCAGACAGCACGTCGAGCATCGCGCCCGTCATGGCAGCCATTGGCATGGCACCTACAGCGCGACGAAGCTGAAGCCTTACCTCTCAGCTGCGACATCGTACGTGCGATTGCGGGCGGCAAATGACGCGTTCATCACGGCTGCCATCAACGCCATCCGGGCAACGCTAACAGAAGCAGGCCCGGTTGAGATAGCCACTCGGCTTAAGGGCCTGTCGGCGGCCAAGCGGGCAAAGATCGCCTTGGCTCGACTGAGAGTTGCCTGTGTTCCTCCCGAGCGAATTGTGTCGATCGTCCTCGCCGTGTCCGCACTGATCGAAGACGACCCAAAGTCACACCGGACGAAGGAGTTTCGCACAGTCCAAATTGCAAAGGCCGTGCACCGGCTGGCGAGCGGCACAGGGTGGGTGATCTATGATGCTTACGGTCGGGGACACCGTTCGAAAGTGCGGGCTTATCCTAAATCGACTGGGCTGGTTTTGCGGCTGATGGGACGCCTGTTAGAGACGCCCTGCGAGCTTGTGTTAGAGCGCCACCTTCCGGGCGTGCTCACCTACAAACAGCGTTACGGCCGGCGGCCGAAGCCGGGTTAGCCTCGTCCTGAGATTTTCGCGTAACGACCTCGCTTGCGAGAGATCAGGTGGCACTTCGACGGTGCGTGCATGTTCGATGCTTCAGCGGGTCATTTTGAACACCGACCTTAGGCAAGCAGTCTTTCAAGCACCGATGGCCCCTCAATCTAAAACGATGTGGTTCGACCCGCAGCTACGCGCCAAGAGCGCCGAGCTTCAAGAGACGATCCGGAAGCTCAGCGATACCTTATGCGAGCACGAGAGTGCGAGCGGCCCCCGCAAGCGGGCGCGGAAGGACAGCGACCGGAAGAAGTTTGCTGTCGCGGTTGAGGCCCTTGCCTGCAATGTGATTCTGCTGAAAGCCGTTGCCGCCGATACTCTCCTTGCCGTGCCGCGCTCTCACAACTTCATCTGGCAGGGGACGGGGCGAACTAGCCCTGTATTCGAGCAGCACTTCCTGACGGCCATCGCATTGCTGGCCTCGCTTGGACTAATCATCGACAAACAGCGAGGCTATAGGATCTCCGCCAGATTGAAAGTGCCGTCGCTCATTGGGCCGACTGCTCGACTTGCGCAGCATCTGCCCATAGCGCCACCGGATTGGCGCAACGTTTATCAAATTGATGATCCCGCGTTGGTCGTTCTAAAGGAGGGCAAGGACATCGAGGGTCGCGCCGCCCCCATTCGCTATGCCGAGACCGTGCAGACCAAGAAGTTTGCAAACCAAATCCGCCGCATCAACAAATTCTTGCGCGACGCTGACATCGAGGTCATCGGCCAGAACCCGGGCCTCTCTTTGGGAAAGGATGGTCAGATTATCGCGCCCTATCGTCGCTCGCTTCGCCGCGTCTTCAATAACGGTACGTGGATGCACGGCGGGCGTCTTGCTGGCGGCTTCTGGATGTCAATGGAGCGGTCTCAGCGCGAAAATATCCGCATCGATGGCGAGCGGGTTGCAGATGTCGATTATCGACAACTCTTCCCACGTCTCGCTTATGTCCGCGCCGGCCAGCCGCAGCCGGATGGCGATATCTACGACATGTTTGGAGACGGCACCGGGCGCGATGGCTGCAAGAAGCTGATGAACGCAATGCTTTTCGCAGACAACCCACTGGGAAACTGGCCCGAGGACACGCGTCAACACTTTCCCGCAGGCACGAAACTCCGGACAGCAATCGAGATGCTAACGGCCCGCCACGCGCCCATTGCGAAGTTGTTCGGAACAGGACTCGGGTTCCAGTTGATGCGCATCGAGAGCGACATGCTTATTGAGGTTATCACCTATCTGGCGAGCATCGGTGTCACCGCCTTGCCGCTCCATGACGCCGTGCTCGTAGCGGAATCTAAGGCTGAGATTGCCGCAAAGGCCATGCGCGACGTTTTCGAACGTTGGAGCGGCTCCCCGTGCGCGATTGTTTCGGTGCGTTTTTCTTCGAAGCAACAGTAACTTAGGTTGTTACGCCTCTGCTAATGGAGGAGCAACTAAGAGGGGAGACTTAAAGGGTTTTGCTCCAAGCTCTTCTTTATGCACTGCCAATAAGGGATGGGTGAGTGATCACCACCCCCTTAGAGCGGCCGCTTCAGGCAACACCTCCCAGCCTGGTCCCAGGGCAGGGGACCTGAAGGGTGCGCCTTCGTGCAAGGGAGGTCAGCCCCTCACGCCCTGGCTGATACCCTAGCCCACTCCGAAAGGTGGCCTCCATAGGCCGCCCCCCATTGCTTGATGCACAACCGAACTCGCTCTCGGATGTCCCGCGCTGTCGCGCAATGGGTCAGGTGTTGAAAGTGACGCGCCTGACACCGGACGACATTCGGGCCTAGCCCCGGGTCTTCTTCTGGGGCACGAGCAATCGGTCAGGGGAGGTCTTCAAGGCACGGGCCAAGCGGGCAAGGACGATGATGGTGCAGTTGCGGGTGCCTCGCTCCACCTGACTGACGTAGGTCCGATCTAGCCCCGCCTCTAGGGCCAAATCCTCTTGGGACAGCCCTAGCCCTTTGCGGGCCTTCTTCACGGCTTCCGCCAGCACTTCAACGATGCCTGTCTCGTCTTCCATCCACGGGAGCAGGCCGCCATGATGACTTTGGGTCTACGGACTATGAGTCCCATTTTTTCGTTGAGTCGTGATAACTATCGTCTACATTGTGCCGGCCACCACTGAGGAAAGCGCAATGGTCAGCACCGAAAGCACCGCCACAAAGCCGCACGAGGACGACCCCATCAAGGTTCTCTTCGATTTAGCCAGCTATTGGGCCACTGTCTGGGGATTCATCGCGTTTTGCCTTTGGCTCGAACATCAACTTCTCAACCGGCTAGATATCGAGTCAGGCAGCATTCAAATTGCCGTCCTGTTGGTGAGCACACCGGCCCTCTTCTTGGCGACTGTCACGCGCATTGAGAAGAACCCCAAGGCGCGGGTGATTCTAGAACGTGCCCGTTACATCGTCATCCTGATCGCCGCGGCATTGCTCGGGGCCTATCTTCATGCGAACCACAAAGACAACTCCTATGAGATTGCCGTGCGCGACGGTGCCGTTTTGGCCTGCGCCAAAATTCCAGCATGCAAGGCGGAAGCAACAGACTACGCGAACACCCGCTAGCAGCTAGATCGACTTCTGCCCGCAGGAACGATCCTATTGAGCGAGACCCGCGTGTGACCCGTCGCGGAATAGTGCCATTGCGTGGATGCGGTACCCTAAAGAAGAAGGCTAGGCTTGGCCCTCGGTCAACGATATCCTAAGCTGGCATTTTTGAGCCGGTTCAACCCCATGGCGATGTCAAAAGAATTAGCCGATGCCGTCAGTACGACGCTTGGCAACGAAACCGACCCGACAACACGCGTTTACGGCGCTGCAGTTGAAATCCTGAAGCAGAAGCTAGGCGACGAGTTTCTTGCGCGGAAAGTGCGCAAGGCAATACCTCACGATCCATTCCTGCTCAACAAGGGCGGTGAGCAGAGTGAAGAGGAGCAGCGACTGCATATCCAACGGGTCAGCTCGCTTGCGGACGCTCTCTACAAGCTGGAAGGTCAAAAGGGTTTCGATGCGCTCTGCAATCGACTCACACGAAAACGGGCGATTGATCCGGCCTACGCTGATGCTGAGGTTGCCAAGCTCATTGCCCGTCGTGGATATGACGTCGAGATCAAAGCCGAAACTGGTCAGCGCGGCAAAGATTTTGACATGGTGGTCCGCAAGAACGGGGCACCCGACTTGAACGTAGAGGTGACGAGTTCCGACGCAAAAACCTTTCGCCCCGGCACCGTTAAAAACATTCTTCAGTCGAAACGCAGCCAGGTGCCCAAGGGCGAGCCCGCCGGACTTTTTGTATTGTTCCCTATATCTTGGTTCAATGGGCAGCCCAATTTGCTGAAGGAACTGGAGAAAGTCACAAACGACTTCTTCCGGGGAAGCTCGCGATACAACTTTGTCTGCTTTATCTGGCATCCAGTGGAAGTGCGCGGAAACACCTTCATTCATGGCACGATGAGGATGCCGCTCAAGAACAAGCGTGCTGCTTGCCAATATGAAGACCTATCATTTTTCGACGCGCCAACTGAGCGGAAAGAAGAATGGGACCGGGTCAGAGCCGGCGAACCGGTTACCCCCGAGCCAGAAAAGAATTTCGACTTTATGGTCGATTATAACGAAGCCGCCAAAGCGAAGGTAGTTGCGTCAACGACGGGTTCGTAGCCTACGCGACGCCGATGGCGGGAAACTTGGCGATGGCGTTTGCCTTCGCCTTGATGGTCACGTCTCCGTAACCTTCCGAGACATTGCGCGGCGCATGTCCCTGAATGGCATCCAGCACGCGCATCTCAACGCCTTGATCAATGCCGACAGTCTTGAAGCGATGGCGCCAGCCGTGGCTTGGATCAACGTTCTTATCCTTCACCACCTCGCGCACGAATTCATTGACCTTGTTACGCGCTGTCTTCACCGCATTACGCACGCCTAACTCCCCGGCCTTGGGATCAATGAACAGATAACCGCCCTTCGACTTCTCAAAGAACGCCACAAAGCCTTCCTCGATGACTTGCCGATGGAGCACGACATCCCGCGCCTCATCCGTCTTCACCGGCCCGGCTTCAGGCGTCACATGCAGCACCCAGAGTTTACCTTCGCGCCGAACGTCCTCCTTACGAATCTGGATCATCTCGCCCACGCGGCCGCCCGTGAAGGCGCACAACCACGGCACCCACCGCTTGGCCGCTGCGAGCTTCGGGGCTTCCCGGCCGGGCACGAACTCGCGGGCATGCTTCAGGATGGCGATAGCCTCCGAATCGTAGAACCCCTTGGACCGGAGCTTGCGCGACTTGCCGACCTTGATGGTAATCCCTTCGGCCGGATTGCTGGGGAGCCGACGATTGACCACCGCCCATCCAAACACCGTCTTCATGCCCGCGAGGTCGCTATCCTTCACGGTCTTCGGGCTCACGCCGCTCTGCACGCGATAGTCCTTGAAGCGAACGATGTCCTCGGGCGTCACTCGGCTAGCCGTATCGTGCTTCAGGAACGTCACGAGACGCGCCATTGAGTTACGATAGCTCTCATAGGTGCTCTGCTTGCGACCGGCCCGCTTGGCTTCCTTCCACCAATCCTCGACTAACCCAGTGAGGGAATTCTTGGAGGCGCCCCGCTTTGGCTTCTCCTTTTGCGCATCTGCCGGGGCCTGCCACTCGGGGAAGCGAGCGGCCTTGGGGTCGAGCGAGTAGTCTCCCCCAGCATTCCGTTGGCGGCTCGCGAAGGCGTCACGCAGCGCCATCCAAAAGGCGGTGAGCAAGAGAGAGCGTGATTCGCTATCCACACGGCGGATGCCCTTGGTGAGCAAGAGGCGGTCCACGATGGGCCCGAGCGCCTTCTCTAATTTCTTGGCATCACCGTCTCCGCCGACCCGCTCCCACATCTCCGCCACGGCAGCCCAGTGAGCTTCCTGCTCCTCGTGACTCTCAGTGTCAGGTGCCCAGCCGACACCGGGCGTGTGCACCATGGCGACACTCCGGGCGCGGCTCTCGCTGTCCGCCCAGACGCGATAGAGTTCGCCTGCCATGGCCGTCGCCTGCCGGTGGGTCAGATGCGCGGGAGCGTCATTGCGCAGTGCCTCCCAGACGGTTTCCAGATGGGCCGCTGCGAGCGCCTGACGGGTCTTAATCTCGCTCGGCTCTGAGGTGCGAAGGGAGAACCGGACGGCCTGAGCGCCGTCGCTAGGCGTCACGAAAACGAAGCCGTCACCGAGCGGAATTGCCAGTTCGAGACCGGCCGCTTTGCGCCGGACATCAGCCGGAATGCGCTGCACGAAAAGAGGAAAGCGAGACCCAACCCGGCGCATCGGCCGAACAACCCTGAACAGCAATGTTACACCCCATTGTTACACAGTCGGGGCCAACGCAACACTCTGATTGGGCTTATGTATCTGGATTTACTTCATATCCAGAATTGTATGGTGCCCAGGAAAGGACTCGAACCTTCACGGCCGTTAAGCCACTGGCACCTGAAGCCAGCGCGTCTACCAATTCCACCACCTGGGCATGCCGTTTGGGGCACGGAGGCGGTTACTACGGTTCGGTGACGCCGTTGTCAATTCAAGCTTGCCCGGTTTTGGGGATGCGGATTGCGCATCGCAAACCAGACCGGTAGAAGCCTGATATCACGCACTCTTCCGGCAGGATTGGACCCATGGCATCGAATTCGGAAACTCTCGTCACGGTTTTCGGCGGATCGGGGTTTTTGGGCCGGAATGTCGTCCGCGCGCTGTGCCGGCGCGATTACCGGGTCCGGGTTGCGGTGCGGCGGCCGGAACTCGCCGGATACCTCCAGCCCTCCGGCAAGGTCGGGCAGGTCCACATCGTACAGGCCAATCTGCGCTATCCGGCCTCGGTCGAGGCGGCGCTGCGTGATTCGGATGTCGTGATCAATCTGGTCGGTATCCTCGCCGAGGGCGGCGCGCAGAGCTTCGACGCCGTTCAGGCCAAGGGCTCCGAGACGGTCGCCAAGGCTGCTGCTGCCGCCGGGGCCCGGCTGGTGCACGTCTCCGCGATCGGCGCCGACGCCGATTCGCCCTCGCGCTATGCCAGGGCCAAGGCGGCCGGCGAGGCGGCCGTGCTGGCCGCGGTGCCGTCGGCCACGATCTTCCGTCCCTCCGTGATGTTCGGTCCCGAGGACCAGTTCACCAACCGCTTTGCGGCGCTGGCGCGGATGTCGCCGGTGCTGCCGCTGATCGGCGCCGAGACGAAGATGCAGCCGGTCTATGTCGGCGACGTCGCCACCGCGATCGCGGATGCCGTCGACGGCAAGGCCAAAGCGGGCGCGACCTACGAGCTCGGCGGTGCCGAAGTGCTGACCATGCGCGAGATCATCGAGACCATCGTCGCCATCGCCGATCGCAAGCCGATGCTGGTGCCGCTGCCGTTCGGCCTCGCCCGCTTCAAGGCCAACTTCCTGCAATTCGCGCCGGGCGCGTTCAAGCTGACGCCGGACCAGGTCACGCTGCTCGCGCGCGACAATGTCGTGTCGGATGCGGCGAAGGCCGGCGGCCTGACGCTGGAAGGGCTCGGCATCACCCCCGATTCGCTGGAAGCGATCGCCCCGCAATATCTCTGGCGCTTCCGCCCCCAGGGTCAGTTCCAGCGCAAGAGCGCGTAGGCTTGCTCACCTCTCCCGCTTGCGGGAGAGGTCGACGCGAAGCGTCGGGTGAGGGCTTTATCCTCTAGGTGAGTCTTTCCGTGGAGACACCCTCTCCCCAACCCTCTCCCGCAAGCGGGCGCACCGTCATTGCGGCGGCACTTGAGAACCTCAGCTTCGATCCGTGGTGCGCGTGTGCGAGAGATTACCGCCCCAGCGCCAGCGCGATCAGGCCGAGCGTGCCGACGATGACGCGCCACCAGGCGAACACCACGAAGCCGTGGCGGGTGACGTAGCTCAGGAACGTCTTCACCACGATGATCGCGGTGATGAACGACACGATGAAGCCGATCGCGACGACGCCCATGTGGTCCATCGTCATCTCGGAGCGGTTCTTGTAGAAATCGTAGGCGAACGCGCCGATCATGGTGGGGATGGCGAGGAAGAACGAGAACTCCGCCGCCGCGCGCTTGTCGGCGCCCAGAAACATCGCGGCGACGATGCTGGCGCCGGAGCGCGACACGCCCGGGATCATCGCGATGCACTGCGCGATGCCGATATAGAGATACATCAGCAGCGGAAAGCGGGTGGCGTCATGCTCGCGCGCCTTGAGATCGAGCCGGTCGACCCACAGCAGGATGGCGCCGCCGACGATCAGCGAGAAGCACACGACCCACGGATTGAACAGCAGGCTCTTGATGTATTTGCCGGCGACGAGGCCGACGATGACCGCGGGCAGGAACGCCACCAGCACGCCGATCACGAAGCGGCGCGCATAGGCGTCGCCGGTGAACATGCCGATCGCGACGTCCCACAATTTCTTGAAGTACAGCACGACGATCGCGAGGATCGCACCGAGCTGGATCAGAACCGTAAACGAATCCCAGAACGCGCCTTCACCAAGATGGAAGAAACGCTCGGCGAGCAACAGATGGCCGGTCGAGGAAACGGGAAGGAACTCGGTCACACCCTCGATGATGCCGAGGATCACTGCCCGTATTGCGTCTGACATATTTACGGTCCATTTCCGCTGGAAAAGCGGGGTTCTTCTCGCCTATTCCCCCAAATGCTGCAATCGCAAAATGCGTCATCACGCCCTTGCTTCGCGGTTTTGAAGGACTAGTGTGGCGCCGCACAAACATTGATGGATTCTTAAGCACCATCACATAGTCAAAGGCTTCATGTTTACGCTGTTTCATCATCCGTTCTGTCCGCATTCGCGATTCATCCGCCTCATCGCGGGCGAATACGGGCTCGACCTCAAGCTGGTCGAAGAGCGCAGCTGGGAACGGCGCGAGGCTTTCCTGCTGCTCAATGCGGCCGGCACGACGCCGGTGCTGGTGGACGACGAGCAGCCGCCGATCCCGGGCGCGGCGATCATCGCCGAATATGTCGACGAGGCCTACGGACACGAGGTGGGCCTGAAGCGGCTAATGCCGGACAGCGTCACCGAGCGCGTCGAGGTGCGACGGCTGATGGCCTGGTTCAACGAAAAGTTCTTCGAGGAAGTCTCCCACCCCCTCGTCACCGAGCGCATCTACAAGCGCTTCATGAGCGAGGAGAATGGCGGCGGCGCGCCTTCGGCCGATATCATGCGCGCGGCGAAGGCCAACGTGCGCTATCATCTGGCCTATATCGGCTGGCTGGCGCAGACGCGTAACTTCCTCGCCGGCGACCGGATCACCTACGCGGATCTCGCCGCCGCGGCGCATCTCTCGGCGATCGACTATCTGGGCGACGTGCCATGGAGCGAGGACGACGCGGCAAAGGCGTGGTACGCGCGGGTGAAATCCCGCCCGTCGTTCCGTCCGCTGCTGAGCGAATGGCTGGCGGGGGTGCCGGCGTCGCGGACCTACGTGGACCTGGATTTCTGAGCTCCGAGCCGACTGAACTGAAGGCGGCGCTGGCGCGCGAAGCGCGCGCGCTCGGCTTCGACTGCATCGGCATCACCGAGCCAGGCACGATCGAAAGCGCCGGGCAGCGCTTTCTCGAATTCATCGCCTCGGGCGGCCATGGCGACATGGACTGGCTCGCCGCGCAGCCGGAACGGCGTGTCGATCCGCGCGGGCTGTGGGCCGACGTGCGCAGCGTGATCATGCTCGGCGTCAATTACGGCCCCGATTCCGATCCGCTGACGATCCTGAAAGAGCGCACGCGCGCGGCGATCTCGGTCTATGCGCAAGGCGACGACTATCACGATCTCATCAAGAAGCGGCTGAAGGCGCTGGCGCGCTGGCTGGTCGCGGCCGCACCGTCGGAAGTGAAGGTGTTCGTCGACACCGCCGCGGTGATGGAGAAGCCGCTGGCGCAGACCGCGCATCTCGGCTGGCAGGGCAAGCACACCAATCTCGTCTCGCGCGAGTTCGGCTCGTGGCTATTCCTTGGCGCGATCTACACCACGCTCGACCTGCCGCGCGACGGCGCCGAGATCGATCATTGCGGCTCCTGCCGGGCCTGTCTCGACATCTGCCCGACCTCGGCGTTCCCCGCACCCTACAGACTCGATGCGCGGCGCTGCATCTCGTATCTCACCATCGAGAAGAAGGGACCGATCCCGCGCGAGTTTCGCAAGGCCATCGGCAACCGCATCTATGGCTGCGACGATTGCCTCGCGGCGTGTCCCTGGAACAAGTTTGCGCAGGAGGGGCGCGAGGCCAGGCTTGCGGCGCGCGACGAGTTGCGGGCGCCTTCTCTCGCCGAGCTGGCACGGCTCGACGATGCGGCGTTTCGTGCGCTGTTCACCAAGTCCCCGGTCAAGCGCATCGGCCGCGACCGGTTTTTGCGGAACGTGCTGATTGCGATCGGCAACTCGGGGGAGATGGCGTTGGCCGAAGAGGCGCGGCGATTGCTGGAGGATGCGAGCCCGCTGGTGCGTGGGGCTGCTGTATGGGCGTTGGGGCAGTTGGTGGGGCGCAGCGAGTTCGATGCGATGAAGTCTGCCGCGATGAGCGCAGAACGCGATGAAGGTGTGAGGCAGGAGTGGCACACCGCCGCCTAACCCTTCGCTGTCATGCCCCGCGAAGGCGGGGCATCCAGTACGCCGCGGCCTATCGATTCAATCACGACCGCCTCGAAGTACTGGATCGCCCGGTCAAGCCGGGCGATGACACCGTTGCTGTGGCGACGGCGCTTCGCGCCTCCTCACCATGAGGGTCAGAGACTTGATTTCCCCGCGCATTCCCGCAAAGTCGCGCGTTATGACGAACATGCCTTTCTTCACCCGCGACGGCGATACATTCCATCCGACGGAAGTCGCGAACGGCCCCTGGGATCCGAAATCGCTGCACGGACGCGTCATCGTCGGCCTGCTCGGCTTTGCCATCGAGGAGCGCCATTCCGGCCCCGAATTCGTGCCGGCGCGGCTCACCGTCGACATGTTTCGGCTGCCGACGATCGACAAGCCGATCGAAGTGACGACGCGGCTGGTGCGCGACGGACTACGCATCCGCGTGGTCGAGGCGGAGTTTCTCTCGGGCGGCGTCAGCATGGCGCGCGCCTCGTGCCAGTTGCTGCGGCGGACGCAGAATCCGGACGGCAATGTCTGGTCGCCGCCAAACTGGGACGTGCCGAAGCCGGCTGACATTCCCAAGCCGACCGATCCCCGGCTCGGCATGCACGGCAAATGGACGACGCGGCCGATCGTCGGCCATATGGGCTCGCTCGGACCGCGGCGGCTGTGGATGAGCGAGGTGCGCGAGCTCGTGGCGGGCGTGCCGATGACACCGTTCGTCCATGTCGCGGTTGGTGCGGACTTTGCCAGCCCGTTCGCGAACGCCGGCGACAAGGGCCTCGGCTACATCAACAGCGACGTCACGATCTATCTGCACCGCCTGCCGGTGACGAACTGGATCGGATTCGATGTGGTGAACCACCAGGCGACCGACGGCGTCGCGATCGGCGAATGCTGGCTCTATGACGAGCAGGGCCCGATCGGCACCGCGACGGTCGCGGCGCTCGCACAGCGCAAGCCGATGGCGAAGCCGACGGCGCCGTAGGCGATGCCGTCACACAAGGTGCCGCTTCATCTCCGGCCGCGCCTTGAGCTCCGCGCCCTGCTTGCCAACGATTTTCGCGATCCTTTCAGGCGCGAATTTCAGATCGACAAACGCCGGCGCGGTGTTGGCGACCTCGTGATAGCTCACGATCCTGCCGTCACGCAGCGTCATGATCGCAACGCCCTCGAACATCGCCCGCGCGCCGCCTGCTTCCGGCAAGGTTGATTTGTAGCTGAAGGTGTAGCGCGCATAGAGCGTGGTGCCGTCGGTGACGGGGTCGTGCATGTCCCAACGGAAATCGGTCGCCGTGCGATAGAACCAGTCGTCGATCATCGCGGCGATCTTCTCGCGGCCTGCGAACGCGCCGTAGAACACGTCGTGATAGACGCCGTCCTCGGTGAAGAGGTCCGCGAAGGCACGGCCGTTGCGCTGCTCGACCGCGTCGCAGAAGGCGCGAAGCATGGCGGTGGTGGTCATTGGCGATTCTCCCATTCTCGCTCTCCGTCATGCCCGCGAAGGCGGGCATCCAGTACGCCGCGGCCTATCAGCTCAATCACGACCGCTGGTGGAATACTGGATCGTCCGCCTTCGCGGACGATGACATCGAATTCTGGGCGGCAGTTCACCCGATCTCGGCCACCGCGGCAAGAATGCGCGCGATGTCCTGCGGGCGGGAGAGGCGGTGGTCGCCGTCCTGGATCAGGGTCAGCACGACATCGTCGGCCGGCAGGCGATGCGTGAGCGCGAAGGCGTGCTGCCAGGGCACGTCGGGGTCCTGCGCGCCTTGCAGGATGCGGACGGGACAGCCGAGATCGATGGCGCTGCCGAGCACGAGATGATTGCGGCCCTCCTCGATCAGGTTGCGCGTGATCGGATAGGGCGAGCCGTCGCCATAGTCCGATGGCCGCAGCCAGAACCCTTTGGTCTCGATCTCCTTCTTCACCTCGGGCGAGAACTTCTTCCACATCAGCTCTTCGGTGAAGTCGGGCGCCGGCGCGATCAGCACCAGGCCCGCCAGCTGTGCCTTGGCTTGCTGTTTCTCCTGGCGCTTCCTGATCTCGCGGGCGAGCAGCAGCGCCATCCAGCCTCCCATGGAGGATCCGATCAGGATTTGCGGGCCGTCGCAGAACCGCTCGACCACCGCGACGCTGTCCGCGAGCCAGCTTCCGATGGTTCCATCGGCAAAATCGCCGCTGGATTCGCCGTGACCGGAATAGTCGAACCGGACCGCGGCGCGGCCGTGCTCGCCGGCCCAGGCGTCCAGCGCCACGGCCTTGCCGCCCTGCATGTCCGATTTGAACCCGCCGAGCCAGACGAGGCCGGGACCCCGTCCGGCGCGGCGGCGTACCGCGATCCTGCGCGCGGACGGGCCCTCGCCCACATCGAGGAAGTCGAGCACGGCATCGGGAATTGCATTGGTCATGGAACGTTTACTCTGGCTGTGCGGTTTGAGCTGTCCGGACGTGTTTCCGCAGGCGCGGCATCCCTGTTGACCCTTTTATTAGTCCTTGCATTGGTACCAGGGGACGCTTGCGGAACAGAGGCAAGGTGTCTATGTCCGTCACCGTGCCGATGGGCGTGACCGAAATGCCTCGCATTTGAGGCTTTTTCGCCCCTCGCCCGAGCGAATTGCTTGCCGGCAAACCTATCTTCCTGCACAGTAGCCGCCTCTTTCACAACTTTGGAGAACCACCCATTCGCCGTCCTAATAAAGCTCCGCCCGCTGCCAGCAAAGACGGGCCGCGCATCAATGATGATATCCGCAATGCGCAGATCCAGCTGATCGATCAGACCGGTGACAACAAGGGCACGGTCGAGACCGTCCTGGCCATCAAGATG
The DNA here is from genome assembly GCF_000282615.1 of Bradyrhizobium sp. YR681. GTDB lineage: Bacteria > Pseudomonadota > Alphaproteobacteria > Rhizobiales > Xanthobacteraceae > Bradyrhizobium. Next base: position 27,580 of record NZ_AKIY01000324.1, read on the forward strand.
GCCCAGGAAGCGGGCATGGATCTGGTCGAGATTTCGCCGAACGTAAGTCCGCCGGTCTGCAAGATCATGGACTACGGCAAGTACAAGTATTCCGCTCAGAAGAAAGCCGCCGAAGCCCGCAAGCGGCAGAAGACCGTCGAGATCAAGGAGATCAAGCTCCGTCCGATGATCGACGATCATGATTACGACGTGAAGATGCGCGCGATGCAGCGGTTCTTCGAAGAGGGCGACAAGGTCAAGATCACGCTGCGCTATCGCGGCCGCGAAATGGCGCACCAGGAGATCGGCACCAAGCTGCTCGACAAGATCAAGACCGACGTCGCCGAGCTCGCCAAGGTCGAGCAGGACGCACGGTTCGAAGGCCGCCAGGTCGTCATGGTGCTGGCGCCGCGCTGACCCGTTCCTCGAGATCGAGAATTCAACGGCCCGTCCGGATTTCCGGCGGGCCGTTTTGTTTTGGGGATCATACGAGCCGCGGGCTCGGTGCACCTCGCCCGCTTGCGGGAGAGGTCGCCGCGTAGCGGCGGGTGAGGGCTTTCTCCTCTGGGGGTTCTCGCCCAGCGGAGACACCCTCTCCCCGACCCTCCCCCGCAAGCGGGGGAGGGAGCGCATCGAGCGCTTCGAAACTACGTCCGCGTCGCCTGCCAGGTGCCGCTGCACTGGTCGCCGGAAATGATGCCCTTCCACGACCCGGCGCCAACGGCGCCGGCCAGCCGGCCGCCGCCATTGGCATGGGACGCGCCGACCGAGACCTGGACCGCCACGGCACCGGAGCGCTTGACGGTGCCCGAGACCCGGCCGCCGCCGGCGGACGAGACGCGGCTGCCGGTCACGGTGAAGGGGACGCTGTAGCCCGAGCTGCAATTTCCTCGGGTGGTGGCGAAGGTGACGTTCCAGATGCCGTCATAGCCGCCGATGCGGGCATCGGCGGTCGTGGGGGCGATTGCCATGGCCAGCACGGCCAACAGCGCCAGATGGCGCGGGCGGGTAATAACCGAAAAAAAGGAGAACGATCCGGGGAAATGAGCCATTTTGGTCCTGCTTCGAGCGACACGACTTGGACAAGGATGGTAGCAATTCCGAATAGTCGGCGGCCAGGTTCCAGCGGTTCATCGTTGCCAATTCGCCCGTTCTCTGTCATAAGCCCGGCCTTCATCGCCCGGCTGATTAAGGGCTGCCGTGGCGGTGTTTGGTGCGGGTTTCGCGCTTGTTCGTAGAAACCTGAGCACAATCAACGCTCTAACGAGCATTTTTGACGGCCACGCCGCCTTCGCGGGCGGATTTCGTTGGCCATTAGGAGAGCCAAATGCCCAAGCTGAAGACCAAATCGGGCGCTAAAAAGCGCTTCAAGGTGACTGCCACCGGCAAAGTGATGTTCGCCCATCGCGGCAAGCGTCACGGCATGATCAAGCGGACGAAGAAGCAGATCCGTCAGCTGCGCGGCACCGCCGTGCTGTTCAAGACCGACGGCGACAACGTCAAGAAGTACTTCTTGCCGAACGCCTGATCGCGTCCACGATCACTGCCACCTCTGCCGCGCCAAGCGCGGCGATCCGCAAACCAAGTCATCTCTGAAGGATATTTGTCATGTCTCGCGTCAAACGCGGTGTGACCGCCCACGCCAAGCACAAGAAAGTCTACAAGGCCGCCAAGGGCTTCTACGGCCGCCGCAAGAACACCATCCGCGCCGCCAAGCCGGCCGTGGAGAAGGCCCAGCAGTACGCGTTCCGCGATCGCAAGCGCAAGAAGCGGACCTTCCGCGCGCTCTGGATCCAGCGCATCAACGCAGCCGTCCGTCCGTTCGGCCTGACCTACAGCAAATTTATCGACGGCATGGCCAAGTCCGGGATCACCGTGGACCGCAAGGTGCTGTCGGATCTCGCGATCAGCGAGCCCGCGGCGTTCCAGGCGATCGCCGAGAAGGCCAAAGCCGCGCTCGCCGCCTAACGGCTAGCGGGCCTTCTGGCCCGCAGCCTTCAGTGCGCGTTGCGAGTAACGCCGGGCGACCTCTGCCCGGCAAAAAGCAGCGAACGAGAGATACATGGTGCCGGATTTATTCCGGTACTTGAGGTCGCATGCGCGCATCTCGCGCTTGTAGGCCTGCCGTTGCGCCGTGTTGAGGCCGGGCATGAAATCCGCCTCGCACGTCTTCTCGACGGCGGCGCCGAGCTGGACATCGCCGCTCGCGGTCAACTGGCAATCCTGAAACAGTTTCATCGCGCTTTCGCAGCTCTTCTGGGCGCCGATGGCTTCAGCGACCTCGTCCAGCGTCATGGATTTGTCCATGCAGACCATGGCACGCGCCGGTGTCCCGGCGACGGATATGACGACGGCCAGGATGGCCAGGCAGGATCTTGCAAGCGTCACGGACGTCTCCTCGTATCGCCTTGGTGCCGGGCCCCCGCGCGAGGTTCAACCCAGCCGTTCGGAAGGCCGAAATGACCGGCTTTTCGCTTGACGTTACGCCCTTCTGGCGGCGACAACCCAGCCGAATTTAGAGCCAAGGATTTGACAGTGTCCGACCTCGCAACGCTCGAAACATCCATCCTCGACCAGATCGCCGCCACCGGCGACGAAGCCGCCCTCGAAGCGGTGCGCGTCGCGGCCCTCGGCAAGAAGGGTTCGATCTCGGCACTGCTTGCCACGCTCGGCAAGATGTCGCCCGACGAGCGCAAGACGCAAGGTGCGGCGATCAACCAGGCCAAGGACAAGGTCACCGAGGCGCTCGCCGCACGGCGCGACGTGCTGAAATCGACCGCACTCGATGCGCGGCTCGCCTCCGAAACCGTCGACGTGACGCTGCCGCTGCGCGACGCACCGGCGGAAGCCGGCCGCATCCATCCGCTGAGCCAGGTCTGGGACGAACTGACCACGATCTTCGCCGACATGGGCTTCTCGGTCGCCGAAGGTCCCGACATCGAGACCGACGATTACAACTTCACCAAGCTGAATTTCCCGGAAGGCCATCCCGCGCGCGAGATGCACGACACCTTCTTCTTCCATCCGAAGGAGGACGGCTCGCGCATGCTGCTCCGCACCCACACCTCGCCGGTGCAGGTGCGCACCATGCTGAGCCAGAAGCCGCCGATCCGCGTGATCTGCCCGGGCCGCACCTACCGCATCGATTCGGATGCGACCCACACGCCGCAATTCCACCAGGTCGAGGGCCTCGTCATCGACAAGCACTCGCATCTCGGCCACCTCAAATGGATCCTGCACGAGTTCTGCAAGGCGTTCTTCGAGGTCGACCACATCAACATGCGCTTCCGGCCCTCGTTCTTCCCGTTCACCGAGCCGTCGCTGGAAGTCGACATCCAGTGCCGCCGCGACAAGGGCGAGATCCGCTTCGGCGAGGGCGAGGACTGGCTCGAGATTCTCGGCTGCGGCATGGTGCATCCAAACGTGCTGCGTGCCTGCGGCATCGATCCCGACGAGTACCAGGGCTTTGCCTGGGGCATGGGCATCGACCGCATCGCCATGCTGAAATACGGCATCGCCGATCTGCGCCAGCTGTTCGACAGCGACGTCCGCTGGCTGGGCCATTACGGCTTCAAGCCGCTCGAAGTGCCGACGCTGGCGGGAGGGCTGAGCTCGTGAAATTCACCCTCTCCTGGCTGAAGGATCATCTCGAGACCGACGAGCCGCTGGAAAAACTCGCCGACAAGCTCACCATGATCGGGCTCGAGGTCGAGAACATCGAGGACAAGGCGAAGGCGCTCAAACCGTTCACCATCGCGAAGGTGATCTCGGCCGAGCAGCATCCGAATGCGGACCGCCTGCGCGTCTGCATGGTCGACACCGGAAACGGTGCTGCGCCGGTGCAGGTCGTGTGCGGCGCGCCGAACGCGCGCGCGGGTCTCGTCAGCGTGTTCTCGCCGCCCGGCACCTACATTCCCGGCAAGGATATCACGCTCGGCGTCGGCACCATTCGCGGCGTCGAAAGCCGCGGCATGCTGTGCTCGGCGGCGGAGCTGCAGATCTCCAACGACCATGACGGCATCATGGAATTGCCGGCCGATGCGCCGATCGGTGCGGGTTACGCCGAATGGGCCGCGCTCGGCGATCCCGTGGTCGAGATCAATTTGACGCCGAACCGGCAGGACTGCACCGGCGTGCACGGCATCGCGCGCGACCTTGCCGCTGCCGACATGGGCAAGTTCAAGGACCCCACCATCAAGCCGATCAAGGGTGAATTCCCTTGTCCCGTGAAGGTCACGGTCGAGGACGCGGCGCTGTGTCCGGGCTTCGCGCTGCGCCTCGTGCGCGGCGTCAAGAACGGCCCGTCACCGGAATGGCTGCAGAAGCGACTGACCGCGATCGGCTTGCGCCCGATCAACGCGCTGGTCGACATCACCAATTTCATGACCTACGACCGCGCGCGGCCGCTGCACGTGTTCGACGCCAAAAAGGTGAAGGGCAATCTCGTGGTGCGCCGTGCCCGCGACGGCGAGACACTGCTCGCACTCGACGGCCGCACCTACAAGCTCGATCCCGCTACTTGCGTGATCGCTGACGAGCACGGCGTCGAATCGCTCGCCGGCATCATGGGCGGCGAGGCCTCGGGCTGCGACGAAGCTACCACCGACGTGCTGATCGAATCGGCGCTGTGGAACGAGATCAACATCGCCCAGACCGGCCGCAAGCTCGGCATCAATTCGGATGCACGCTACCGCTTCGAGCGCGGCGTCGATCCGGCCTTCATGGTGCCGGGACTGGAGCTCGCGACCAAGCTGGTGCTGGAGATGTGCGGCGGCACGCCGTCCGAGACCGTCGTGGTCGGCAAGGCATTTGGCGACGATCGCGTGATCGATTTCCCGGTGACCGAAGTGAAGCGGCTCTCGGGCATCGAGGTGCCGCAGCCCGAGATGAAGCGCATCCTGACCCATCTCGGCTTCATGATGGCGGGCCCGGGCCCGGTGGTGAAGGTCGCGGTGCCCTCGTGGCGCTCCGACGTGCACGGCAAGGCCGACATCGTCGAGGAGGTCGTCCGGATCTACGGCGTCGACAAGGTGCCGATGACGCCGTTCGAGCGCGGCGACGACGCACGCAAGCCCGTGCTGACGCCGCTCCAGCTCCGCACCCGCCGCGCGCGGCGCGCGCTGGCGAGCCGCGGCATCGTCGAGGCGGTGACCTGGTCCTTCATCACGAAGCCGGCGGCGGAATTGTTCGGCGGCGGCCAGCGCGAGCTGGAGGTGGCCAATCCGATCGCGGCAGATCTGTCCGACATGCGGCCGACCCTGCTGGCAGGCCTGATCGCGGCGGCACAGGCGAACGCCAATCGCGGCGTTGGCGATGTCGCGCTGTTCGAGGTTGGTCAGATATTCAAGGGAGATCGCCCGCAGGATCAGTTCATGGCGGCCAGCGGCGTGCGCCGCGGCCTTGCATCCGCGGCAGGTCCCGGCCGTCACTGGACGGGCTCGGCACAGGCCGATGTCTTCGACGCCAAGGCCGATGCGCTCGCGGTGCTGGCCGCCGCCGGTGCGCCGATGCAGGCACTTCAGATCGTCGCCGGCGGACCGGCCTGGCTGCACCCGGGACGCTCCGGCACGATTCAGATCGGGCCGCAGAACGTGCTCGGCACCTTCGGCGAGATGCATCCGCGCGCGCTCGAAGCGCTCGGCGTCGACGGTCCGCTTGTCGTGTTCGAGGTGATCCTCGACCGCATCCCCGAGGCGAAGAAGAAGCCGACCCGCGCAAAGCCCGTACTCGAGCTGTCGGCGTTCCAGCCTGTTACGCGTGACTTCGCCTTCATCGTCGATCGGAGTGTGAAGGCCGGCGACATCGTCCGTGCCGCGCAGGGCGTCGACAAGAAGCTGATCACCGGCGTGAACGTCTTCGACGTCTACGAAGGCAAGGGCATCGACGACGGCAAGAAGTCGGTCGCGATCGCCGTGACGCTCCAGCCGCGCGAGAAGACCCTGACCGACCAGGAGATCGAGGCTGTCGCGACGAAGATCGTGGCGGAAGTCACGAAAAAAACTGGTGGCACGTTGCGCGGATGACCCTTGCGGATTTTCTTCCGAAGGACGTCAGCCTCACCATTGCGATGGCGCTCTGCGCCGTCGCGTTCGTTTCCGGCACCGCGCGCGGCTTTTCCGGCTTCGGCTCGGCGCTGATCTTCATGCCGCTGGCGAGCAGCTTCGCCGCGCCGCGGCTGGTTGCCGCGCTGCTCCTCGTGATCGATTTCGTCGCGGCCGCGCCGCTGCTGCCGGATGCGTGGCGGAAGGCAGACCGCAAGGCTACCGCGGTGATCGTGCTGGGCGCATTGATCGGCGTGCCCGTCGGCACCTATTTCCTCAGCGTGCTCGAACCCGTCACCACGCGCTGGATCATCTCCTGCTTCGTCGCAGCGCTCCTGCTGCTGCTATTGTCGGGCTGGCGCTATCGCGGCAAGGACCACGCCTGGCTCTCGGTCGGCATCGGCGGCCTCTCGGGCTTCTGCAGTGGGCTCGCGCAGACCGGCGGCCCGCCGATCGTCGGTTACTGGCTCGGCCGCCCGATCGCGCCGATCGTCGCGCGCGCCAACATCTTGCTGTTCTTCGGCGCGTCGGATTTCTTCTCGATGGTCAGCTACGCGACGACGGGCCTGATCTCACGCGAATCGCTGCTGCTCTCGCTGATCGTCGGCCCGGTCTACGCGGTCGGCGTCGCCTTCGGCGCCTCGCTGTTCGGCCGCGCCAGCGAAAAAGTGTTTCGCGCCATCTGTTACGCGCTGATCGCGATGGCCGTCATTTTCGGGCTTCCGGCGCTGGACGGGATTTTGCGCTAGTTGGCCTGCTGCCGCGGCGCGCGGCGCTTCTTGGTCGACTGCGTCGGCACGTCGGCCGCCTCGTCCTTGAGCGCGCCGATCTTGCGCAAGGCCGCGTCCGCGGCGCGTTCGCCGCTTTCCCAGGCGCCGTCGACGGTGCCCCACAGCGTCTCGTGGGTGGCTTCGCCGGCGATGAACATGTTGCCGATCGGCTCGCTCAAGATCTTTCGCGAGAGCTGGCCGCCCGGCGCGGACGCCGACATCGCGCCCATCACGAAGGGGGAGGCGTTCCAGCGCGTGGCGCTGGTCTTCTTCACGGTGGCTGCGGCCTCGCTGCCGAACAGTTTTGTGATCCACTCCTTTGCGAAGGCCGCCATCGCCGCCTCGCCCTGCTCGGAGAGGTCGCGGCCGAAGGAGCCGCCGACGTCGATCGAGCACAGCGAGGAGCCCCCGATATTGGCGTACATCAGTGCCGTTCGCGTCGAATTGCTCTGCTCGATCAGGATGTCGTCGCGCGACAGGCCGAGCGGATTGCCCGGCAGTTGCAGCACGATGTGGTCGTAGCTGCCGAGGGTGAGCTTTGACGCCGCGTCCAACGTGCGCTTGGGGATGTCGGGCCCGAACTTGATCGCGCCAGACGTCAGCACATTGGTCGAAACCGTGACGATGGCGGCGCGCGCGGCGATCTTGCCGGATTGTGTTTCGACGCTGACGTCGCGGTTGCTCCAGGTGATGCGGCTCGCCGGCGTCGACAGCGCGGTCGGCACCTGCTCGCCGAGCTTGCCGATCAGCGTACCCAGGCCCTGACGGCAGGCGATCGCGGCATTGCGATCCTGCGCGCGCGCCTTGTCGATCGCGGAAAGCTCCTTCAAATCCTTGCCGGCAAAGCCAGCGCCCAGCATGAACTCGGCCGCGCTCGCCCAATCGCCGAGATCCTTCGGCAGCACGGAGGCGCAGGCGGTATCGAGCTTGCCGCGCGCGGCCTCGTCGATGGCGCGGTTGGCACGCACCAGCGCCGCCAGAAATTCTTCGGTCTCTCCGGCACGCGCATTGCGGCGGCCGATCCGCATCTTCTGGCCCGACGGCGCCGGCAGCACGTCGAGTCCGCCGCTGCGCGCCAGCCGGATCATCGGATTGGTTTCGGGATTGTGCATCCAGCGCGCGCCGCGGTCGAACGGCACGTCGAAGGTCGTGCTGTCGGTGATGCAGCGGCCGCCCACTTGCGAGGCTGCTTCGACCACCACGACCTTGCGATTGGCCGCCATGACGCGCCGCGCCGCGGCGATTCCGGCAGCCCCCGCGCCGATCACGACGATGTCGACCTCGCGCGGCACGGGTGCGGCGGTCGCGCGCAGGACCGGCATCGCGGCAAGAACCGCCGGCGCGACAAGGAAACCGCGGCGCGTGATTGTCATGTCATGGTTTCCGGAGACTTGCGGCGAACGGGAACAGCCCGCGAACCTTGCCGCATCTGATGTTGCACGGCAACCATCATGGTGAATCAATCGTGCTTGATCTCACAGACTGATGAACCGAATGGCAATACGTTTCGACCATGATAGAGAAGGAAAAAAACGGCCAGAAAGGCCGGGGGAGCTCGACATGGGGACGGTCCTGGATTCAGTCGGCAAGTTGATTGCCGCGTACCTCTCGAAGGAGGTGCCGGGCTATGAGCCGTTCACGCCGAGCGACCCGGAGCATCTGCGCGGCGTCATCGAGCCCGGCGACGTGCTGCTGGTCGAGGGCAACAACCGCATCTCCGGCATCATCAAATATCTGACGCAGTCGACCTGGTCGCATGCCGCGCTCTATGTCGGCCCGATCGAGGGCGCCGAAGAGCCCGACGGCGAGCCGCATGTGCTGATCGAGGCCAATATCGGCGAGGGCGTCACCTCCGCGCCGCTGTCGAAATATTTTCCGTATCACACCCGCGTCTGCCGCCCGGTCGGGCTGTCCTATGAGGACCGCACCACGGTCTGCCGCTATGCGATCAACCGCATCGGCTTCGGCTACGACACCAAGAACATCGTCGATTTGATGCGCTTCCTGTTTCCGCTGCCGATCCCGCAGCGTTGGCGGCGCCGCATGATCGCGATCGGGTCGGGCGATCCGACCAAGATCATCTGCTCGGCGCTGATCGCGCAGGCGTTCGACGCTGTGCGCTATCCGATCCTGCCCAAGATCACCAAGGCCGGCAGCCGCGCCGCGCGGCGCGAGATCCTGCACATCCGCGATTCCTCGCTCTACATGCCCCGCGACTTCGACATCTCGCCCTATTTCGAAGTGGTCAAACCCACCATCGTGCACGGCTTCGACTACACCGCGCTGCACTGGGCCGACAAGCAAAAGCCGCTCGAGGAGGTAGCGGGCTCATTCGGGGTGTTTCCAGAAACGTTCAGTGCGCCGCCGCTCGTTCCTGAAGCGATTGACGAAGCGGCGCCGGATGAAGTTCCGGCTGAGCAAGTGATGAGGGAGGCGGCCGCGGAGATGAGCGTCGCCTTCTCCGAGCATTTCGTGCTGCTGAACGAACTCGCGACGTACCGTGAGCGACGCCGCACTGACGCCTGCGAGATCGCGGCGTAGCTGGCGCCCACGTCGTTCCGGCGAACGTCGGGAGCGAGATCGCTCCTCTCTTTCCACCGTCATTGCGAGCGCAGCGAAGCAATCCAGACTGCCACCGCGGCGGGATTCTGGATTGCTTCGTCGCTACGCTCCTCGCAATGACGGTGAGAAGCTACCTCTCCGCCCGCCCGATCACCGCCATCAGCTCCGCGATCTTTTCGCGCTGATCGGCCTTGTCGCCGCTCGCAATCGCGTGCTCGACGCAATGGGCGACGTGGTCCTTCAAGACCTCTTCCTCGACACGGCGCAGCGCGGCACGCACCGCCGAGATCTGCGTCACGATGTCGATGCAATAGCGGTCTTCCTCGACCATTTTCGACAGGCCGCGAACCTGGCCCTCGATCCGGCCGAGACGTTTTCCGACAGATGCCTTGATGTCCTTGCGCATGGGGTCTATATACCCCTACCGGGTATGGGTTGCAAGACCCGGGCACAAGGCCGGAGCATGGGAATGAACGACGCCGAGCATAAGCATCATCACGACGCGGACGGTCACACCGGATGCGGTTGTTCGAGCAAGGCTGCGGCGCCGGCTCCCAAACCCGCGGCTTCGTGCTGTGGCGGACATGGCGATCATGCCGGCCACACCCATGACCACAATGGCGCCGCGGCAAAGGTGCTCGATCCCGTCTGCGGCATGACGGTCGATCCCGCGACGTCAAAGCACCGGTTCGAGCATCGGGGCGAGACCTTCCATTTCTGCTCGGCCGGCTGCTGCGGCAAATTCGCCGCCGATCCCGCAAAGTATCTCACCAAGAACAAGGCGGGCGAGCCGGAGATGCCCGCGGGCACGATCTATACCTGCCCGATGCATCCGCAGATCCGCCAGGTCGGCCCGGGCAGCTGCCCGATCTGCGGCATGGCGCTGGAGCCGGAGGTCGCGAGCCTGGAGACCGGGCCCAATCCCGAGCTGGCCGACATGACACGGCGGTTCTGGATCGGCGGCGCGCTGGCCGTGCCGCCGGTGGTGCTGGAGATGGGCGGTCATCTCGCGGGCCCGCACAATTGGATCGACGCGACGCTGTCGAACTGGATCCAGCTCGTCTTCGCGACGCCCGTGGTGGTTTGGGCCGGCTGGCCGTTCTTCGTTCGCGGCTGGCAGTCGCTGCTGACGCGCAACCTCAACATGTTCACGCTGATCGCGATGGGCACCGGCGTTGCCTATGTCTACAGCCTGATCGGCACCATCGCACCGCAGATTTTTCCGGCGACCTTCCGTGGCCATGAGGGCGCGGTTGCCGTCTATTTCGAGGCGGCCGCCGTCATCACTGTGCTGGTGCTGCTCGGCCAGGTGCTGGAGCTGCGCGCCCGCGACGCGACGTCGGGCGCGATCAAGGCGCTGCTGCAGCTTGCGCCAAAGACCGCGCGCCGCGTCGATGCAGATGGCAGCGAGCACGAGGTCGAGATCGACACGCTCCATGCCGGCGATCGCCTGCGCGTTCGTCCGGGCGAGAAGGTGCCGGTCGACGGCGTCATCCTGGAGGGACGCTCCTCGCTCGACGAGTCGCTCGTCACGGGCGAATCCATGCCGGTCACCAAGGAGGTCGACGCCAAGGTGATCGCAGGCACGCTCAACCAGTCCGGCAGCTTCATCATGCGCGCCGACAAGGTCGGCCGAGAGACGCTGCTGTCGCAGATCGTGCAGATGGTCGCCGATGCGCAGCGCTCGCGCGCGCCGATCCAGCGGCTGGCCGACCAGGTCGCCGGCTGGTTCGTGCCCGCCGTCATCGCCGTCGCCCTCGCCGCCTTTGCCGCCTGGGCCTGGTTCGGGCCGGAGCCGCGGCTGGCCTTCGGCCTCGTTGCCGCGGTCAGCGTGCTGATCATCGCCTGCCCCTGCGCGCTGGGGCTGGCCACGCCGATGTCGATCATGGTCGGTGTCGGCCGCGGCGCGCAGGCGGGCGTCCTGATCAAGAACGCGGAATCGCTGGAGCGGATGGAGAAGATCGACACGCTGGTGGTCGACAAGACCGGCACGCTGACCGAGGGCAAGCCCAAGGTGGTCGCGATCGTGCCCGCTCCCGGCTTTACGGAAGACGACATCCTTCGCCTCGCAGCCAGCGTCGAGCGCGCCAGCGAGCATCCGCTCGCCGATGCCGTCGTGCGCGCGGCCAAGGAGAAGCAGCTCGCGCTCAGCCCGGTCGAGGGGTTCGATTCGCCGACCGGCAAGGGCGCGACCGGCAAGGTCGAAGGCAAGACCATCGTGCTCGGCAATGCCAGGTATTTTGCATCGATCGGGATCGACACCGGGGCACTCGACACCGAGGCCGAACGCCTGCGTGGCGATGGCGCAACGGTCATCAACATGGCTGTCGACGGCCGGCTTGCCGGCCTGTTCGCGATCGCCGATCCGGTCAAGGCCTCGACGCCCGAAGCGCTGAAGGCGCTCGCGGCCGAGGGCATCAAGGTGATCATGCTGACCGGCGATAATCGCACCACGGCGGAAGCGGTGGCGCGCCGGCTCGGCATCGCCGAGGTCGAGGCCGAGGTGCTGCCGGACCAGAAGAGCGCGGTGGTCACGAAGCTGCAAAAGGCCGGCCGCAGCGTCGCGATGGCGGGCGACGGCGTCAACGACGCGCCGGCACTGGCGGCGGCCGAAGTCGGCATCGCCATGGGCACCGGCACCGACGTGGCGATGGAGAGCGCCGGCGTCACCCTGCTCAAGGGCGACCTTGTCGGCATCGTGCGGGCACGAAAGCTGTCGCAGGCGACGATGAGCAACATCCGCCAGAACCTGTTCTTCGCCTTCATCTACAACGCCGCCGGCATCCCGATCGCCGCGGGCATTCTCTATCCGACGTTCGGCGTGCTGCTGTCGCCGATCATCGCGGCGGCGGCGATGGCGCTGTCCTCGGTGAGCGTGGTCGGCAACGCGCTGCGGCTTCGTGCGACGCGGCTGTGAAGGGCCAGGATCTGCGTAGCCCGGATGGAGCGAAGCGTAATCCGGGGTCTGCTAACGTATCGGCACCGCCCCGGATTGCGCTACGCTCCATCCGGGCTACGGTTCAGCGGACATGAGCGGCACGCGCGGAGAGGACCTGATGCAGCGGATCACCATCACGATCGAGGACGACCTTCTGGCGGAGATCGATGCCGCAGCCGAGGCGCGCGGCTACCAGAACCGCTCCGAGATCATCCGCGACCTCGCGCGCGCCGGGCTTCAGCAATCCGCAGAGGACACAGCGCAGACCGGCCAATGCGTCGCCGGCCTGGTCTATGTCTACGACCACGCCGCGCGGGACCTCTCGAAGCGCCTGGTGCAGGAATTCCACGGCCATCACGACCTCGCGCTGGCGACGCTGCATGTCCATCTCGACGAGAACAACTGCATGGAGATGACGGCACTGAAGGGCTCGGCCGACGAGGTCAAGCATTTCGCCGACCACATCATCGCCGAACGCGGCGTGCGCTATGGCCGCGTGGTGATGATTCCGACGGGGGAAGGCAAGCCGGCGAAGGCGCGCAAGCACGGGCATCGGCATGAGTGAGCCCACGCTCTCGTGCCCCCGCAGCGCAGCGCTTCTTCAGCGGTGCGCTGCAGAGCCGGGGCCCATCTCACCGCTAGCGCAAGCTTCTGGCCCCGGCTCTGCGTCGCGTCTGGGACACGAGAGCGACATTTAGAGCTTCAGGATCACGCCGCCTTCGCGGCACTCCCACCCGGCAACCCCGCCCGCGCCATGCCGCCATAGAGCTGCTCGTTCGGCATCTCCTCGCGCAGGATCTTCCGCACCGCGATCAGCTTCTCCAGGTCGATATCAGTTGCAAACCCCTTGCTCTCGCACAGGAACACAAGGTCCTCGAACACCACATTGCCGGTCGCGCCGGGCGCGAAGGGGCAGCCGCCGAGGCCGCCGAGCGAGCCGTCAAGAATGCGGACGCCTTCGTCGAGCGCGGCGGCGGCGTTGGCGATGCCCATGCCGCGGGTGTCGTGGAGATGGATGCAGATCGGCTTTGAGCCGGCGAGCTTCACCGCGGCGCGCGACAGTTCGCCCACCTGCTTCGGCCCGGCATAGCCGACGGTATCGGCGATCGCGACGAAATCGACACCGGCCTCGAGGCATCTGTCGACCAGCCGCAGCACCTCGGCGGGCTCGACCGCGCCTGTTATCGAGCAGCCCAGCGCCATCGAGATCGCGGCGTTCACCAGCGGCTTGTGGGCGCTGGCATCGCGCATCTCGCAGAGCCGCTTCACATTGGCAATCGCGGAATCGCGCGAGCGATGGGCATTGGCCTGGCTGTGTTCTTCCGTGGCCGAGACCACCGACGCGATCTCGCCAATGCCGGATTCCAGCGCTTCGTTGACGCCGCGCTCGTTGAGTGCAAGCGCAATGCCGTGGGCCCCGCGCAGGCGCGCCACGGTCCCGATGACATCACGGACGTCGACGAATTGCGGAAAGGTTTTTGCCGGCAGGAACGAGCCGACCTCGAAATGCCTGACGCCAGCGGCGTATTCCTCGCGCACCCAGCGCTGCTTGGCTTCGGTCGACGGAATCGTCTTCACGAGCTGAAGCCCGTCGCGCAGGCCGACCTCGCGCAGGCTGACGCGATCTGCGGGGTAAATCGTCTCGATCCGGCTCATGCGCGCCTCCCAGCGGCTTTTGACGTGATGTCGTCGGTGTCATCGATCTCGGCGCGAACCGCTGATGTGTCGGCGCCGAGCGGCGCGACCTTCAGGCCTTCGCCAAAATGGCTGCCGTTCCATTCCAGCGGCAGCGTCGGCACATGGAACGGCTTGCCGTCGGCGGCAACGTTGGTAACGAGCCCGCCCGGCCGCAGCACATGCGGATCGGTGAGCAGGTCCTCGGGACGGTTGATCGGCGAGAAGCAGATGTTGAGCGCGTCGAGCCGTTGCGACAGCTCCGCCACGTTCCACTTCCGGATGATCTCGGCCACGCGCGGAAGGATCCTCGGCCGCGCCAGGATGCGATCGGTCGTGGTCCGCAAGCTGGGATCATCGAGAAGATCGGTCAGGCCGAACTCGCGGCAAAAGCTCTGCCAATGGCCCTCGGTCACGACGCCAATGAAAATGCGTCCATCGCCGGCGGCATCGAAGATATCGTAGATCGGCCAGGCGTGCTCGCGCTCCGGCATCGAGCGCGGCTTGTTGCCGGTCATCTCGTATTCGACCATGTGCTGGGCGACCAGAAACAGGCAGTTCTCGAACAGGCCGATGCGGATGTCGGCGCCGTCGCGTTTGCCCCCGCGCTTCTGGTAGAGCGCGGCCAGGATCGCGATCACGCCGAACATGCCGCCCATGATGTCGTTGGCGGAGGAGCCGACGCGCTGCGGCTTGTCCTTGGTGCCGGTCATGGCAGCGAGCCCCGACATCATCTGCACGACCTCGTCGAGCGCCGGGCGATGCTCATAGGGGCCGGACAGAAAGCCCTTGTGGCCGGCGATGATCAGATGCGGATGAAGGCGACGCAGTTCCTCGGCACCCAGTCCATGCTTCTCAAGCTGGCCGTCGCGAAAATTTTCGAGGAACACGTCGGCCGTCTCCAGCAGCCGGTGCATGGTGTCGCGATCCCCCGGCTTCTCGAAGTCCAGCACGACGCTGCGCTTGCCACGGTTGAACAGTGGAAAGAACGCCGTGCCCATGCCGCCGAGACTTCGCGTCTTGTCACCGGCAGGCGGCTCGACCTTGATCACCTCGGCACCGAGTTGCGCGAGAATCATGCCGCAGGTCGGGCCCATGACCATGTGCGTCATCTCGACGACCCGCACGCCTTCGAGCGGCAATCCGGTTTCGGTCATGGGCACTCCTGTTCGTTCGACTTCGAAGACTAGGCCTTCACAAGCCATCTGAAAAATATAATCTGTCGAAGATTACCTTCGCAGTTCTAGAACGCTGGACCAACATGGATTCGCGCCAGCTCCGCTATTTCATCGCCGTCTACGAGCAGCGGAACCTGTCGCGCGCGGCCGACCAGGTCAACGTCGCGCAATCCGCGCTCAGCCATCACATCTCGAACCTGGAGGCCGAGTTCGCAACGCCGCTGTTCGAGCGCAAGTCGCGCGGCATGGAGCCGACCGCGGCCGGCGAGCGGCTCTACGAGCACGCCCGCATCATCCTGCGCGCGATGGCGGAGGCCGAGACCGAAGTGCGCGAGGGCGCCCGCGTCATTGCCGGCGAAATCTCGATCGGCATGGCCAATTCCGGCGTCAAGGCGATCGGCGTCGAGCTGATGCGCATCGTGCTGACCAAATATCCAAAACTCAAGCTGTCGCTCACCGAGAGCCTGTCCGGCGCGACGCTGATGCATCTGATGGTCTCCAATGTCGACCTCGCGCTGGTCTACAATCCGCCGTCGGAGAAGGAGCTGATCACGGAAGCCGTGCTTGAAGAGGAGATGTTCCTGGTCGGCATTCCAAAGCTGGTCGGCAAGGGCAGGACGCCGATTCGCTTCGAGGAGCTAAATCGGCTGCCGCTAATCCTGCTGCGCTACGGCCTCGGCCTGTCCTCGCGCGCGCTGCTGGACGATCCGGTGCTGCTCAAGCGGCTGGAAGGCGGTGCCATCCTGCACGCCAACTCGATCACCGGCATGACCGGCGCGCTGGTGGAAGGGCTCGGCTGCACCATTGCGACAAAGCTGTTCGCGCGGGAGGAACTCGCCGCCGGCCGCCTGATCGCGCGCAAGGTGATCGAGCCGAAGCTGACCCGCACGCTCTATCTCTGCCGCCTGCGCAACCGTCCGATGACCTATGCGATGGAGGAGATGCGGCGGCTGATGCTGGCGCTGATCGCCGAGCAGGTGCGGGGCGGCGGCTGGCAGGCGGAGCTGGCGGGGTAACGCTTCCACAGCGGCGGTGCGCTCCCTCTCCCGCTTGCGGGAGAGGGTTGGGGTGAGGGTTCTCTCCGCATCGGGATTGTCCCATTGCGGAGAGAACCCTCACCCGGCGCTGTGCGCCGACCTCTCCCGCAAGCGGGAGAGGTGACCGAGTTCGCTGGCCGGCTGTCCTGCCTCTCATCAGCTTCGTTCGAAAATCTCGAACGCTTCCATCGATATGTTCTTCTGGATTTCCGGCGTCGGCCGGCCAACATGGCGCGATCCGGCAGAGTTCACGACACACCACAGAGATGAGCCGCCGGCAAACGCGCGCGACCCGCGCGCCACGGGGAGGACATCATGAGCGTTGTCGGCATCGACACAGGCTTTGAGCTCGGCACAGCGCCATCCGTCCCCGACGAGATCTCGCGGCGGCTCGAGGCGATGCCGGGGACGGCCCATGTCTGGCGCCTCGTCATCCTGCTCTCGCTTGGCGGCTGCTTCGAGATCTACGATCTGTTCCTGACCGGCTATATCGCACCGGGGCTGAGCCGCAGCGGATTGCTCTCCACGACGACAACGGCTTTCTTCGGCTTCTCCGGTATCGGCGCCTTCGTCGCCGCGACCTTTGCCGGCCTGTTCGTCGGCACCTTTTTCCTCGGCTTCCTCGCCGACCGCTTCGGCCGCCGCGCGATCTTCACTTACGCCCTGCTCGGCTACACCGCGGCGTCCGTGATCATGGCCTGCCAGACGTCTTCGGAAGGCCTTTTGTTCTGGCGCTTCCTTGCCGGCATCGGCATCGGCGTCGAGGTCATCACCATCGACGCCTACATCACTGAGCTGGTGCCGAGCCGGATGCGCGGACGCGCCTTCGCGGTGAACCAATCGATCATGTTCGTGGCCGTGCCCGTCGTCGCCTTCCTCGCCTGGTGGCTGGTGCCGCTGTCGCCTTATGGAGTCGAAGGCTGGCGCTGGGTGGTGTTGATCGGTGCTGCCGCCAGCATGATCATCTGGGTGCTCAGGCTGTTCCTGCCCGAGAGCCCGCTTTGGCTGGCGCGCCACGGCCGCAACGAGGAGGCGCTTCGCATCCTCGGCACGCTGGAAGCCGCCAGCGGTGTCGCCGGCTCACGGCCCGTGATCCCGTCCGCGCAGCAGGCAACACGGCCCGTCGCGCGCGTCAGCTTCGCCGATCTGTTCCGGCAGCCTTATCTTTCGCTCGTCGTCCTGTTCATGGTGTTCAACCTGTGCCAGGCCTTCGGCTTCTACGGCTTTGCCAATTGGGTGCCGACGCTGCTGGTCGAGAAAGGCATCACCGTCACCAAGAGCCTGCAATATTCCTTCATCGTCGCCTTCGCCTATCCGATCGCGCCGCTGCTTGCCGCGAGCTTTGCCGACAGATTCGAGCGTCGCTGGATCATCGCGGGCGCCTGCGTCGCCATCATCGTGTTCGGCGTGGCATTCGCGCAATTGACCGAGCCGGCGCTGCTGATCGTCTGCGGCGTGCTGCTGACGGCCTGCAACACCACGATGTCCTACGCCTATCACGCCTATCAGACCGAGGTGTTTCCGACGGAGATCCGGGCGCAGGCCTCCGGGCTCGTCTATTCGATGAGCCGGCTGAGTGCGACGTTTTCGGGCTTCATCGTCGCCTACATGCTGAAGGAGGCCGGCGTGACCGGCGTGTTCGGCCTGATCACCGCGGCGATGCTGATCGTGGTGATCGCGATGACGCTGTTCGGCCCGAACGTGCGGGGCAAGCCGCTGGATGCGGTGTAGCGGAGGTCCTTCCCCGTCATTGCGAGGAGCTCTTGCGACCAAGCAACCCAGAATCTTTCCGCGGAGAGAGCCTGGATTGCTTCGCTACGCGCGAAATGACGGAGAGGAGGCACCTTCATGAGCACCCCTCTCACCACATTTGCGGATACGGCCAGGCCAGCGTCCCTTGCCGAAGCGGCCCGGGGTGTCTACCTCTCGCGGGTGGTTTTCGTGAGAGGAACTCCGATGCTGGATGCCGCCGTGAAGGCGCTGTCGCAAATGGTCTCGCCGCCGATGCGTTCGATCCTGTGGCGATCGATCGGGCTCGCGCTCGTGCTGATCACCGTGCTGGCGATCGGCCTGCAGCGGCTGCTGAGCTGGTTTGCGACCTATGGCGAGATCTGGCTGGAAGGCCTGCTCGGGCCGGGCTGGCATTCCTCGCTCGAGGTCCTGTCCTGGATCGTCTCGATCGCGACCGGCCTCGGCGTCGTGTTCGGCGGTGTCTTTTTGATGCCGGCGATCACCTCGCTGGTGGCGAGCCTGTTCGTCGACGACATCGCCGATATCGTCGAGCGCGAGCATTACCCCGCCGAGCGGCCCGGCGTCGCGCTGCCCATCGGCCAGGCGATCCTCGAGGGCATCAAGACCGCGCTGCTGACGATCCTGGTTTATCTCGTGGCGCTGCCGCTGGTGCTTTTTGCCGGCGCCGGCTTCCTGATCTTCTTCCTCGCCACCGCCTGGCTGCTCGGCCGGGAATATTTCGAGCTCGCGGCGATGCGGTTCCGCTCCCCGGAGGAAGCCAAGGCGATGCGGCGCGACAATGCCGCCACCATCTTCACCGCCGGCCTCTTCATCGCCGCTTTCGTCTCGATCCCGATCCTGAACCTGGCGACGCCGATCTTTGCCATGGCTTTCATGGTCCACATGCACAAGCGGCTGTCGGGCCCGCGCCCCGAGCTGATCGAGCCGGCACGCCAGATGCGGTGACGGTCTCCACCTCTCCCCGTCGGGGAGAGGTGTACGGAGTTCGCGGCTTATACCGAGATACCTGAAACTCACCGGGGCGTTACGTCACCCGCACTCCGCATCTGCGCAGCAGCATCCTGGCGAAGCCGAACGGCGCCGGCGTGAACGGGCCCGGCGGCGCGCGGGTGATCAGGGCGATGCAGCCGAGCGCGGCCATCGCCAGCCAGAAGCACAGCCAGAAGCCGTCGATATAGGCGAGCACATTGGCCTCGCGCTGGACGAAGCTTGCGAGCGTGCCGACCGCGCGCGCCTGCGCCAGACCGGCGCCGTGGGCGGAGAAGTGATCGGCGAGTTGCTTGAGCGCGCGCACGACATCGACGTCGCCGACCGTGAGATTCTGGCCGATATAGAAGGAATGGACCTGCTCGCGGACGCGCAGCCACGTTCCCATCAGCGCCACGCCGATCTCGGCGCCGCCGAGCCGCATGATCTGGATGTAGGCGGCAAACGACGTGGCGCGGCTCGGATCGGAGTTCGACAGCGCCATGATGATGATCGGCAGCAGTGTCAGCGACTGGCCGACCGATTGCAGCAGCACGATGCCGACAAAATCCTCGCGCGCCCAATCGTGGGTGAGCTGGGTGCCCCAGAGGTTGGCGGCGGCGAAACACGCAAAGCCCAGCACCGTCACCACGCGCGCATCGAAATGCCTGAGCAGCCAGATCGAAACAGGCACCAGCACGAACATCGGCAGCGCGCCGTAGGTGAGCAGCAACTGCCCACTCTGCTCCGGCCTGAGCAGGCCGACATTGCCGAGGAAGTTCGGCACCAGCGACGAATTGGAGAGCGACGTCAGCGTGTAGAGCAGAATCACCACCAGCGACAGGCCGATATTGCGCGAGAACAGCACGTTCACATGCGCCCAGGGCTGGCGCACCAGCGACTCGTTGACGAGGAATGCTGCGAACAGCACCGCGCCGCCGACCAGCAGTGCCATCACCGTACCCGAGCCGAGCCAGTCCAGCCGGTTGCCCTGGTCGAGGCCGGCATAGATCATGCCTACCCCCGCGCCGAGCAGCAGCATGCCGCCCCAATCGGCCTCGCTCAGCAGCGCACGGTTCACCGGCTCGTTCGGCGTGCCCAGATAGACCATCAGGCCCATCAGCGGCGCGATCGCGACGCCCTGCCAGTACAGCCATTGCCAGCCGAGATGGTCGACATAGAAGCCGACCAGCGAGCTCGACGTATCCAGCGCGAAGCCGACGCGGATCGAATAGATCGAGATCGCCGGCAGCCACCAGCGGATCGGCAAGTTACGGAACACGATCATCAGGGTCGCCGGCACGAAGGTGCCGAGCAGCAAGCCGTGCACGACGCTGAGCGCAAGCAGGCTCGGATAGTCGTGCACGAGGGGGATGATCAGCGATACCGCGGCATAGACGAGGCTGGGGATACCGAGCACGCGGCGCAGGCCGAACACGGTGGCGAGCCAGGCCACCGCGGGCGCGATGAAGATCTGCGAGCCGATCCCGGCGGTGGAGAGCCAGGCGCCTTCGTCGAAGGAGAGCCCGAACGCACCGCGCAGATCGGGCAGGCCGACCGTGGTCAGCCGGCTGTCGAAATTGGCGAGGAAGGAGCCGAGCAGCACCGCCGCCACGGCGAACAAGGGTTGTGGCGCGACGCCGCCGCGCGACAGAGGACCGCGGCTGGAATCTTCATTTTCCGCCATTGCCGGCCTTCGTGTCGATACTGGTGACGACCGACATGCCGGGCACGAGCCGCATCAACAAGGGCTGGTTGTCGTCGAACTGGATGCGCACGGGAATGCGCTGCACGACCTTGGTGAAATTGCCGGTGGCGTTATCAGGCGGCAGCAGCGCGACCTGCGCACCGGTCGCGGGCGCGATGCGCTCGACCCGGCCGCGCAGCTTCTCGCGTGGAAAACTGTCGACGGTGATCTCGACCGGCTGGCCCGGCGCGACATGCGTGAGCTGGGTCTCCTTGTAGTTCGCGATCACGTAGACCTTGGGCAACGGCACCACATTGATGAGGTTGGTGCCGATATTGACGTAGTCGCCGGGCTGCACCTGGCGCTCGCCGGCGACGCCGTCGAACGGTGCAACGATCTTCGTATAACCGAGCTTGAGTTTTGTGCTCGCCAGCGTCGCCTTGGTGGCTTCGAGATCGGCGGCGCGCTGTTTCCTGGTGCCTTGCAGGACCTCGATCTGATGTTGTTGCGCGGCGATCACTGCGCGGCTCGCCCGCACATCGGCCTGCGCCTTGGCGTAGCCCGCGACCGCCTGCTCGAAGCGCTGCCGCGTGCCGGATTCGGTCTGCGACAGCGATTGCTGGCGGTCCTGCTCCTGCTTGGCCTCGACCGCGAGCGCCTCCGCCGACAATCGCGCGGCCTCGGCCTGGGCGATGGTTGCGTATTGCAGCTCGATCTGGTTCGCCAGATTGTCGAGCAC
The DNA here is from genome assembly GCF_000282615.1 of Bradyrhizobium sp. YR681. Lineage (GTDB taxonomy): Bacteria > Pseudomonadota > Alphaproteobacteria > Rhizobiales > Xanthobacteraceae > Bradyrhizobium. The sequence continues at coordinate 48,903 of NZ_AKIY01000324.1, forward strand.
GGCCTGGGCGGCGGCAACGGCAGCCTCGGATTGCGCGACCTGGGCCTGATAGTCGGCGGGATCGATCTGGATCAGGAGATCGCCGGCCTTGACGCGCTGGAAGTCGGTCACCCCCACGGTCAGCACCTCGCCGGAAACGCGGCTCGCCAGCCGCGTCAGCTCGGAGCGCACATAGGCGTCATTGGTGGTCTGGACCACGGCGTTGCCGACCCATTCGTCGAAGCGCAGCGTCGCCAGCGCCACGAAGGCGAGCGCGACCATGACCGCGAACAGCGGGATCGCGAACCGGCTCCAGAACGAGGTCGCCGGCGGCTGCGTCGGCTTCGGTGGCGGCGCCGGTGTGGCAGCAGGTGGCGACGACGAGATTTGTTCCTGCTGACTCACGACTGGCTCCCAAAACCGACTTGCTTCACATCGTTCCGGAACGGCGGCAATATTGCCTCACACCGTCTTCTCCGGCCATCGGCAAAGATCGTTGATCAGGCATACCTCGCAGCGCGGCTTGCGCGCGAGGCAGGTGTAACGGCCATGCAGGATCAACCAGTGATGTGCGTGCAGCATGTATTCGGACGGAATGATTTTTTCCAGCCCGAGTTCGACGTCGAGCGGCGTCTTGCCGGGCGCAAGCCCGGTGCGGTTGCCGACACGGAAGACATGCGTATCGACCGCCATGGTGTGCTCGCCAAAGGCCATGTTGAGCACGACATTGGCGGTCTTGCGCCCGGCACCGGGCAATGACTCGATCTCGGCCCGCGTGCGCGGCACCTCGCCGCCGAACTCGCTGAGCAGCTTTGCCGACAGCCCGATCACGTTCTTCGCCTTGGTGCGATAGAGGCCGATGGTCTTGATGTAGTCGCGCAAGCGCTCCTCGCCGAGGTCGAGCATCTTCTGCGGGGTGTCTGCGACCTCGAACAGCGCGCGCGTCGCCTTGTTGACGCCGGCGTCGGTCGCCTGCGCCGACAGCACCACCGCGACCAGCAGCGTGAACGGATTGACGTGCTCGAGCTCGCCCTTCGGCTCGGGATTGGCTTTGTGAAAGCGGCTGAAGACCTCGCGAACCTCGGCCGGCGTCCAGGGTTTGGTGGCCTTGAGGGATTTCTTCGCCGGTGCCGATCCCTTAGCGGGCTTGGGCGTCGCAACGGCTGTCTTTGCCTTTTTCTTCGGCACGGCGGCTTTGCGCGGGACCGGCTTGCGGGTGATTTTCGCCATGATCGGGATATACTGAGGGACGATGAGCACAGGCAACGAAATTGAGCGCGACAGCGAGCAGCAGATTTTCTCGGCGCTGCTGACGCCGCACCGCTCGCTGAACCGCACCGGTTTCCTCGCCGTGATGCTGTTCCTGAGCGTCGTCAGCTTCGTCACCGGCCTCGTCTTCCTGATGATGGGGGCCTGGCCGGTGTTCGGCTTTTTCGGCCTCGACGTGCTGGTGATCTGGTGGGCCTTCAAGGTCAATTTCCGCACCGCGCGGGCGCGCGAGGAGATTACCGTTACGACGTCAGAATTGCGGGTGCGGCGCGTCAGCCATCACGGCCACGTCGCCGAATGGACCTTCAATCCGCTCTGGGTCCGCCTCGACATGGAAGTCGACGAGGACTTTGGCATCGAGCATCTCTATGTGATCTCGCGCGGCCACCAGATCAGGATCGCACGCCATCTGGGACCTGACGAAAAGGCAAGTTTTTACAAAGGCTTGGTCGAGGCGTTGAACGCCGCCAAACGTGGCCCGACCTATAATCCGATCTCCTGATCGCCGGATCGGGAATCGGGTGGTTTCGACCCGGCGCCGCGCCTACATTTCCGGTCATGATGACACTCGCCATACATGACCAGCGCCTGGCCAGGCCGGGCTCCCAGAACGCCGCGCTGCGCGATTACGATTCGGTGCGCCGGGCCATCGCCTTCATTTCGGAAAACTGGCGCACGCAGCCGACCATCGAGGCGATGGCGGATGCCGCCGGCGTCACGCCGGATGAGCTGCATCATCTGTTCCGCCGCTGGGCCTCGATCACACCGAAGGCTTTTATGCAGGCGCTCACGCTCGACCATGCCAAGGGTCTCTTGCGGGATTCGGCGAGCATCCTCGATGCAGCGCTCGACTCCGGCCTGTCAGGTCCGGGCCGGCTGCACGATCTCTTCGTCACCCATGAAGCGATGTCGCCGGGCGAATGGAAGAACGGCGGCGCGGGCCTGACGTTGCGCTACGGCTTCCATCCCTCGCCGTTCGGCACGGCGATCGTGATCGCGACCGATCGCGGACTATCCGGACTTGCCTTCGCCGACCCCGGCGAAGAGCAGGCCGCGCTCGCCGACATGACGCGGCGCTGGCGGAACGCCACTTACGTCGAGGATCACGAAGGCACCGCATCGCTGGCGCAGCGCATCTTCGACACAAAACTGTGGCGGCCCGACCAGCCGCTGCGCGTGGTGATGATCGGCACCGATTTCGAGGTGCGGGTGTGGGAGACGCTGCTGAAGATCCCGATGGGCCGCGCGGTGTCCTATTCCGACATCGCCTGCAACATCGACAGCCCGAAAGCCTCGCGCGCCGTCGGCGCCGCGGTCGGCAAGAATCCGGTCTCGTTCGTCGTGCCCTGCCACCGCGCACTCGGCAAGAGCGGCACGCTCACCGGCTATCACTGGGGTATCACCCGCAAGCAGGCGATGCTGGGCTGGGAAGCCGGGCAGCTGGGGATGCAGTAGGCAGGTCTACTCCCTCGCCCCGCTTGCGGGGAGAGGGTTGGGGTGAGGGGGAGTCTCCGCAGGGACGGTGACAGTCGGACTCGCGGAGAG
>NZ_AKIY01000325.1 GCF_000282615.1 Bradyrhizobium sp. YR681
GGCAGCGGCCGCCGGCCTGGTGCGTCGCCTCGTGCACGGCGACCTTGAAGCCGGCATTGGCGAGCCGCACGGCGGCGGAGAGGCCGGAAATTCCGGCGCCGATGATGTGAGCTGTCTTTTGCATCAGATGAAAGCGTAACGAAGCAGGATCAGGATGCGTGTGACCTTCGACACACGCACCGGCTCGCGCGGCGCGCTGAAGCCGCGCGCGATCAGGAGGTCCAGAATGGCGTGATAGTATTTCGACATCATCCGCGGCGCGCGCACGGCGCGGCGCCTGTTGCGGTTCATGATCTCGTCCGACTTCTCGAAATACACTTTCGCGCGCTGCGCCAGCGGCAGGCAGACTTTCGGCAGCGCGCGCTCGGCGATCACGCGGTCCGGATCGTCAGAGGTGATGCCGGCATGCAGCAGCGCCTCGCGCGGCAGATAGAGCCGGCCAAGGCCAGCGTCCTCGTCGATGTCGCGCAGGATGTTGGTGAGCTGGAGCGCGCGGCCGAGGTGATGGGCGAGCTGGATGCCGTCTTCCTCGGGCAGGCCGAACACGCGTACCGACAGCCGTCCCACGGCGCTGGCGACGCGATCGCAATACAGATCGAGCGTCGCCATGTCGGGCGCACGGATGTCCTGCGGCACGTCCATCTCCATGCCGTCGACGATCGCAAGGAAATCCTCGCGCTTGAGGCCGAAGGTTTTCACCGAGCCGACGTAGTCGGCGAGCCGCGGCGGCGGATGGCCCTGGTAGAGCGCGTCGATGTCGTTGCGCCATTCCTGCAGCGCGGCGAGCCGCTCGTCGCGCGGACCGTCGGAATCGGCGATGTCGTCGACCTGGCGGCAGAAGCTGTAGATCTGGAACATCGCTTCGCGCTGGTCATGCGGCAGGATGCGCATCGCAGCGTAGAAGGAGCTGTTCGATGCGGTCGAGCCGTAATTGGCGCTGGGCGAGGTCGCCTCAAGCGTCATGTGCAGTCCCCGGTCTGGAAATGGCCTTGCGTCCGATCGCGCGGCGGCCGACTTCGCCGATCATGCCGGCGAGGCTGAAAATGAGAAGCTCGAACTTGTTCAGGTGCACCCGCTCGCGCAGGGGATCGCGCACTTTCAAGAGGCGCACGATGCGGTCGGCATAGGCCTGGATCACCGCGACGTCGACGCCGAGGCGAACATCGCGGATCTCCGCGGCCAGCGACCGGCCTTCGTCGAGCAGCGCTGCGTTGCGCACGGCGAGCCCCTGGAGGCAGGCCAGCATCGCCGGCGGCGACTGCGCGAGCCCAAGCTGCTCGACCGAGGCACCGTGTGCTGCCAGCGCATCGCGCGGCAGATAGACGCGATTGAGCTCGCGAAAATCCTTGCCGCAATCCTGCAGATGGTTGTTGATCTGGAGGCCTGCGCACAGCGCATCCGACGCCGCCCAGGTCGAGGTGTCCTCGCCATGGACGTCGAGCATGAAGCGGCCGACCGGCATCGCCGAGTAGCGGCAATAATGGATGACCTCGTCCCAGGTCTCGTAGCGCAGCTTGGTCACGTCCATGCGGAACGCGATCAGCACGTCGAGCGCGTGGCGGGGGGCCATGCCGCGCTCGGCCAGCGCACGGCGCAAGGTGACGGCTTCGGCCTGGGTATCGCCCTTGCCGAGCAGTTCCGCCTCGAACAGGTCGAGCAAGCGCAGCTTCTCGTCGGGCGGCAGCGTGGCGTGATCGGCGATGTCGTCGGCGGTGCGGACGAAATTGTAATAGGCCAGGATCAGCGCGCGATGACGCGGATGAATGATCCAGGACGCGACGGGAAAATTCTCGTCGCGGTCACCCTTGCCGGATCGCAATTCGCTCGCAGAGGTCATCGAGGGCTGGCTTACAATCGTTTGGACAGGAAGGGCTTTTTCGCTCGCGCGGGCTCATGCCGGCGATGCCGCCGCGGCCCCCATATAGGGGAATACGGCCGCAAAACCAATCCTGTCTGTCGATGGCGGCCCTTTGCTGATCGGGCCCGAAAAGGCGGCCCGGGGGCCGCCCTTGTGGGCCAGTGGCCGAGCTTACTGGTTGTGGTTCTTCAGGACCTGGTCGCAAGCCTGCGAGATCTTGGCCCGGTTCTCCTTCAGGCAGGCCAGAATCGTGAAATCGCCCTGGTCGATAACCGGACGACAGAATTTCTGCACATCGCGCGTGCAGGCCTTCTGCTCGGAGTCCGTGCCACGCCCTGCCTGGGCGAATGCCGCCGTCGAAAGGGATGCCGACAGCAGGGTGAGAGCGACGAGAAGCTTACGCATTGTATTCCTTCATTCTGACGGCAGAATCGCACCGATCCCGGACAGCACTGGGCGGACGACCGGAACGGATTATTCTGATGGCAAGTCGCCGCGAAAGTAGCGGCCTCGGGAGAAGGCACAAGCACTGGCAAATGCGGCCAAATTGGCGCCACATCCACCAAATCAGGTCTTCCCTGCACCTTCCTTGGCAGATGTAAGGGATTGATACTACGTCATAATTCAGGCAAGGCGCATTTTACTGCATGGCTGTTGCAGCGCTGCATCTCTCCGCCCCTCCGTTTCGGCCGGAAACACGCCGAAACAGAGCAAATCGCCCGCTCACGCCATGGCGCGAGCGCCTCGTGAACCCCCGTCTCTGGCGGTCAGGCGTTGAACCTGACACAGGCTCGGAGCACTAAACCTTCGATGTGGCGAGACGTTCTCCCTCAGCGAACGTCATTCGAAAACGGGATATTCAAAATGCAATTCTTTGGGCAATCTGGACAGGCGATCAAGGCGGCCGGCATTGCGGCCGCGCTGCTCTTCTCGGTTTCGGCAAGCCACGCTCAGTCGTCCGGACCGTTTGCCGGCTTCGACGGCGCATGGACCGGCACCGGCACGGTGTCGCTGTCCGACGGTTCCACCGAACGCATCCGCTGCAAGGCGGACTACAAGGTCGCCGGCAGCGGCCTCGCCCTCAAGCAGGCGCTGCACTGCGCGTCCGACAGCTACAAGTTCGACCTCACCAGCGACGTGACGAGCCAGGGCGAGCGGATCTCCGGCAATTGGAGCGAGACCAACCGCAACATCTTCGGCAATCTGCAGGGCACCGCGGGAGGTGGCTCGATCGAGGTGTTCGTCGAGGCCAACGGCTTTGCCGCCAATCTGTCGCTGCGCACCAACGGCACCAAGCAGACGGTGCAGATCTCCTCCAAGGGCGAGATCCGCGGCGTCAACATCACGATGACGAAGGGCTGATCGCCCGTCGCACTTCGAACATTCACGACAACAAAAACCCCCGGTTCTTGCGAACCGGGGGTTTTACGTTGCGGAGCCAGTTGCGAGCGACGAACTCTCAGATCGCCGGCTTGTCGGTGCCCTGAAGCCTGGCGTGCAGGTTGATCAGCCACATCGCCGTCGGCCGCAGGATGAAGAGGTCGGCGACGAGGGCCATGACCATCGAGAAGGCGCTGAGCCAGCCGAACAGCCGCAGTGACGGCAAGTCGGAGAACACGGTGACGACGAGGCCGCAGGCCAGCACCACCGTGGTCAGGATCAGCGCAGGTCCGACCAGCACGGTTGCCCGCTCCACGGCCAGCGCCGAACCGACGCCCGGCTTGCTCTCCAGGCGGAGGCGGTTGAGGAAGTGGATGGTGGCGCTGAGGCCCAGGCCGAACGAGACGGTGAGCGCGACGACGCTGGCGAATTGCAGCCCCTCGCCCATCGCCCACAGCACTGTTCCCGACATCACGACGGGGAAGATGCCCGGCAGGATGCAGGCGAACATCACGACCCAGGAGCGGAAGGCCAGGCCGATGAAGATCGCGACCAGCGCGAATTCGACGGTGAGCCCGCGGTTCAGCTTCTCGATCATGCTGGCCGAATTGCGGGCGGCGATGGCGGCAAGGCCGGTCACCGCGACCTCGTAGCCCGGATGCTTCTTGCGGACGGCGTCGAGCTCGGTGTCGAGCTTGTCGACGATCGGCAGCAACTGGCTGGAATCCTTGTCCGGCACGCGGCCGGCCACCACGACCGCATCCTGCTCCGCGTCGATGAAGCGACGAACCAGATGCTCGGGAATGACGCTCACATATTCCTTCAGCGTCGCGACATCGGCACTGCCGGCCTTCTCGGCGAGCCAGCGGCGCAGGGTCTCGACCGACCAGACGTTGCCGACACCGGCCGCCTTCTCCACGGTCGCGTGCACGTCAGCGATGGTTTGCAGCGTCTCCGGCGAGTAGAGCGTTTCGCCCTTGGGGAACTGGATCAGCACGTTGACCGGATTGGCACCGGTGAGCTTGGCGTCGAGCCGGTCGCTGGCGGCAACCGCCTGGCGCTTGTCCGGCACCTGGTCGGCGAGCCGGTAGCGCGGCTCGAGATTGGCGTAGATCACGCCGAGGCCCGCGACGAACAGCACGGCGATCAGGCTGAACAGGCCGGGACGGCCGACCATGCGCACCGCGATCCAGTAGCAGAAATTGCGCAGGGCCTGCACGCCGGCATCCGCGCTCTGGAACTTGACCGCGAACGTCTTCTCGTTGCGCACCAGCAGCACGCCGAACACCGGCACCAGCGACAGCACCGCGACCAGCGCGATGATGGTGGCGGCGAGGCCCGCCTCGCCGAACTTGCGGATCAAATCGGAGTCGGAGAACTGGAGCGCGATGAAGGAAATCCCGGCGGTGCCGTGCGTCAGCACGCAAGCCGGCCCCACCACCAGCACCGCGTTCTTGAACGCGGTGAACTTGTCCTGGCCCGCGATCAGCCGGTCGCGCGCGGCGAAGGTGAGCTGCATCGAGTCCGAGAAGCTGATGACCATGATGAGCGGCGTCATCACGTTCAGGAACATGTTGAGATTGAAGTTTGCCCAGCCGAGCGCGCCGAGCGCCAGCAGGATCGCGATCATCGGCGGGAACGCCGCGGCCACCATGAAGGAGATCTTGCGGAAGAAGATGATGGCGATGATGCAGCCGGCGAGGATACCGAGGATGTTGTAGGTGAGCCCGTCGCGCTCGACCGCGTTGCGGATCTCGAGCTGCATCACCGGCACGCCGGAGAGCTGCACGTTGAGCCCGGTATCGCCGAGGTCTTCCTTCATCAGCGCGCGGATATCCGCGACGGTCTTGGTCAGCTTGCTGGAGGCAACCACCTCCGGATCGAGCGACAGCACGATCAGCGCCAGCGTGCCGTCCTCCGACAGCAGCTTGCCGCGGATGATCTCGTTGTTCTTGACCGTCTCGATGAACTTGTCATAGGCCGCGCCCTCGGGCAGCTCGGGCGGGAATAGCGCCGCCGGCAGCTTGCCCGGCGCCGGTGCCTGACGCGCGGAGAACAGCGAGACGAGACCGCGCGTGCCTTCGACCAGCTGCATGTCGGTGACGAAGTCGCGCAGCTTCTCGAGATTGTTCCGGGCCAGGAGGGTTTTGCCCTCGACCACGACGAGGACGTCGAATTCCTCGGCCGGGAACTTCTTGGTCACCTCTTCGTACTGCTTGAACTCGCGGGTGTCGGAGCGGAACAGCTGCGACAGCGAATCGTCGATCTTGATGCGGTGGATGCCGAACACGGCGCCGACGATCAGCGCGAGCAGGACAATGCAGGAGATGATCGGCGCCCGGACCGCGATCAGCCCGATACGCTCGAGCCCGAAGGCGATCGAGGACGTAGGCCCCTGCTCGACCTTGTCGACATGAACCTCACTCTCGCTGTGCTTTTCGAGCATGCCTTGTCCAGTTCCTAAATCGGCTCAAGCTGTGAGCTTATGGCGTCCCGCGAACGGCTTGAAAACGCCATACCAATGGGAGGCTTGCCCTTTGAAAATGCGCGGAAAATCGCCGTCAGGGGTTTAGCAGGTCAAGCGGTCTTTTCGCAAGCAGGCGAAGTGTGGCCAAATCGATCAAGATGTGGCGATTTTGTCGGAATGCCCGTCATTCGGGCCGCGCCGTGCCAATTCGACGCGGCGCGCGGTCCCCGCTCTCGTCCTTGAGCGCCACGCCTGTGACCTCCCGCGCCAGCCCTTCGCGGAGCAGCCAGGCGATCTTGAAGGCGGCCTCGTCATAGCTCAACCCAGCGTGGTGGATGTTCGACACGCAATTGCGCTCGGCATCGGTGCGGCCCGGTTTTGGCGCGAAGGTGAGGTAGGCGCCGAGACTGTCCGGCGCCGACAGGCCCGGCCGCTCGCCGATCAACGTCACGACCATGCGCGCGCCGAGAATCGCGCCGATCTCGTCGCCGAGCGCGACGCGCGCGCCTGAGGCGACGACGGCATGGCCGAGCGCGACGGCATCGCCTTCGTCCAGCAGCGGCAGCAGGCGCGTCACCAGTGCCGCCGCATGGGCATGGACCGCGGCCGCCGACAGGCCATCTCCGATCACGAGCGCGAGCTGGCATGGCGCGACGGCGTCGCGAGCGAGAGCTTCGGCGGAAGCTGCATCAAGCTGTCGTCCGAGATCCGGCCGGCGCAGATAGTCCCTGCGGTCGACCGCCTGGCTCCTCGCCTCGGTGACGACGAGGCCGAGTGCGCGGAGATCGTCGACTAGGCGCGGCGCGTCGAAGGCGGCATGCACGGCATCGCGGGCACGGGCATGGTCCAGTGTGAAATCGAGCAGCGCGCGCGTCGGCACGCTTACGCCGCTGCGTCCGAGCGCGACGCGCGCGGGCGTGAATGACCTGAGATCGAGGGTCGGGCGGCGCGGAACGGCCGGATCAGACATGTCGCATCATTCGGCGGGAACCGAGGCCTCGCGCAGCCGGATCGAATAGTTCGACGCGTTCTGGCTGCCGCTGGAAGCCGCGCGCGCAAAGGTGATGAGATGGTGCGCGATCAAGGTGCAGCCGATCAGGCCTTCGAGGTCGCCGCGCTTGATGCGTCCGAGCGCGAACTTCCAGAACACGCGCCTGTAGTCGCCGAGCACGCCGACCTTCCAGAAGATGTTGCGCAGCATGACGAGACCACGCCGGATGTTGGCCCAGGTCTTCATCTCGTCCGGCGTCGGCATCTTGAGCCGATGCACATAGACGTTGTCGCATTGATACTGGAAGCGCGCGTAGACCTTCTCGGGCTCGTAGGCGACGCTCATGGCGTGCTTCCAGGACGAGACGACGTCGTCATAGGGCAACAGGAAATCGACGTTGGAATCGCGGCCGTCGTCATCGACCAGACGCCCTTCCTTCTCCAGCCGGTCCCACAGCGGCGTCTTCGGCAGCGCCTGAAGCAGGTTGATGGTGAGCAGCGGAATCCGGGACTCCTCGACGAAAGCGAGCAGCGCCTCCGAGGTGTTGGGCTTATCGGTGTCGAGCCCCATGATGATGCCGGAGACCACCTCCATGCCGTAGGAGTTGATGGTTTGCACGCCCTCCAGGATCGGGACCATCATGTTGTGGTCCTTGTGCATCGCCTTGAGCGCATCGGGATCTGGCGTCTCGATGCCGCAGAAGATGGTGATGAAATAGGCCTCCCGCATTTTCTCGAGGATCTCGGGCCGCTTGGCGATGTTGAGCGTCGCCTCGCAGGCGAGCCGCACCACGTAGCCGGTCTTCTTCTGCCATTCGATCAGATGCGGCAGCAGGTCCATCGCCGCCTTGCGGTTGCCGATGAAATTGTCGTCGACGAAATAGACCGTGTCGGTCATCCCGCATTCGCGCAGGCGGTCGAGCTCGGCGATGATCTGCTCCGGCGACTTGATGCGCGGGTTGCGGCCGTAGAGACCGGGGATGTCGCAGAACTCGCACTGATAGGGACAGCCGCTGGAATACTGGATGCTGCCGAGGAAATATTTCTTCACGTCGGCGAGCTCGTAGGCCGGGATCGGAAACTCCGTCATCGGCACGCGGTCCTTGGTGGTGAGCACCACCTGCCGTTCGGGACGCGAGGTGTCGCGCGACAGGATCTCGAGCAGCTGGTTGGTCGCGTCGCCGAGTTCGCCGACATGGAGATAGTCGAAGGACGGATAATAGTCCGGGCAGGCACTGACCGAGGGGCCGCCGAGCGCGACCGGCAGATCGAACTCATGGGCGCGGCGGCAGATGTCGTTCATCTGCTGGCGCTGGATGTGCATGCCGCTGACGAAGACGGCCTCGGCCCAGGCAAACTCCTCCCTGGTTGCGCGGCGGAGGTTCTCGTCGACGAATTTGACTTGCCAGTCCTCGGGCAGATAGGCCGCGAGCAGCAGAAGCCCCTGCGGCGGCATGAAGGCGCGGACGCCATCGGTCAGCGGATAAGAATGCTCGAACGTACCGAACGACGAGGTGTAACGCGGAAACACGCACAGAATCCGCCGGGCCGTACCGTTGCTTTCAGCTCGCATCAAAGCTCCCCCGCCACTCGACATAGCTGCGGAAATTGCCAGCCAGACACATAGCGTAATGCTGTCGCCGGAATTTCTCAATATTGTGGCATGAGCATAATTCCGAGAGGGACCAATGGTTTCCTTGACTCCTTCCGAGGGAGAGCGCCTGCGGATGCCTCACGCAATCAGGCGCGAGGCAAAATCGGGCAACAGCCCTGCATCGCCGGCAAGACGGAAATCAGCGCCCGCCAGACCCGACTGCACAAGCCAATCGTCGAATTCCGGCGCGCGGCGCAGGGAGAAGACGTCGCGGACATAGAGCGCGTCGTGAAAAGACGTCGACTGGTAATTGAGCATGACGTCGTCGGCGCCGGGAACACCCATGATGAAGGTGACGCCGGCAGCCGCAAGCAGCGTCAGCAAATTGTCCATGTCGTCCTGGTCCGCCTCGGCGTGGTTGGTGTAGCAGATGTCGATGCCGAGCGGCAGGCCGAGCAGCTTGCCGCAAAAGTGATCCTCCAGCCCGGCACGGATGATTTCCTTGCCGTCGTAGAGATATTCCGGGCCGATGAAGCCGACCACGCTGTTGACGAGGAGGGGCGCATAGGCGCGGGCGACCGCATAGGCGCGCGCCTCGCAGGTCTGCTGGTCGACGCCGTGATGGGCATTGGCCGACAGCGCAGAGCCCTGCCCGGTCTCGAAATACATTACGTTCTGGCCGACCGTGCCGCGCTTCTGCGACAGCCCGGCCTCCTGCCCTTCCTTCAGCAAGGCGAGGTCGATGCCGAAGCTGCGGTTGGCGGCCTCGGTGCCGGCGACCGACTGGAAGACGAGATCGACCGGCACGCCCTGCCCGATCAGCGCCAGCGTCGTCGTGACATGGGTCAGCACGCATCCTTGCGTCGGGATCTGCAGCCGCGCGATGATCTCGTCCAGCAGCCGCAACAATTGCGCGATCACGGCCGGATCGTCGCTGGCCGGATTGATGCCGATGCAGGCATCGCCGGCGCCGAGCAGAAGGCCGTCGAGGATCGAGGCGGTGATGCCCCTGGCATCGTCGAACGGATGGTTGGGCTGGAGCCGCGTGCTCATCCGCCCTTTCAGCCCGATGGTGTTGCGGAAGGCGGTGGTGACCTGGCATTTCCGCGCGGCCAGGATCAGATCCTGGTTGCGCATCAGCTTTGAGACCGCCGCCGCCATCTCCGGGGTGATGCCGGGTGCCAGCTTCCGCAGAACCTCGGGTGTCGCGGCATCCGACAACAGCCAGTCGCGGAAGGCGCCGACCGTCAGCGAGGCCACGGGCGCAAAGGCCCTGGCGTCGTGGCCGTCGATGACGAGGCGGGTCACCTCGTCGGTCTCATAGGGAACGACGGCTTCCTGCAAGAACTGCCCGAGCGGGACATCGGCCAGCGCCATCCGCGCCGCAATCATCTGCTCGGCGCTGCCGGCGGCAATCCCGGCCAGCCGGTCGCCGGAGCGCGGCGGGGTCGCCTTGGCGAGCAGGTCGCGCAAATCAGGGAAGGTGTAGGTCGTGGCGTCGATGGTATGGCGGTAGACCAAGGGGCCCCTCCGAGGTTCGTCGGCCAAAGGCCTACTTCCAGATCGATCTCGAAGCCGGCCCTGGCATCAGGGAATACGCGCTTGGCGGCCGGTGTGCACGCTGATGTTTGGGGCAGTCCGGGCGTTGCCCGGGGGCGATCTGCCGGAAACCGATAGGCCCGCGGCAAATCACTGAGATAGCTCATATTTTCCCTCAAACCTGGCGTGCACCCAAGGCTTGCGCGTTAACGCCGCGTCCATCTTCGTTCTGCATAGTTTTGCATGAATTTTAGATGACCGCGCTGACCGGCCGCTTCAGGCCATTCCGGGCCCCTGACCACCATGACATCAGACCGATCTGGGAATGCCACCGGGCTGGCAGGCCGTTTCACGCTTGCCGCCAAGCTCTATGCGATCTTCGCGCTGTTCGCGCTGCTGACGGCGGCGATCGCGATGCTGTCCGACTACAACAGCCGGCGGGGCGCCGATTTGACCGTCGCGATCGAGACCGCGAATGCGGCCGCGCTGAACGTCGAGCGCGTCAACTCGCTGGTCTATGCAGTGGTGATGGAATCGCGCGGCGTCTACATGTCCACCGAACCCGCCGTCGTGAAGAAATACGGCGAGGGCCTGCTCAAGTTCAACGCGCAGATCCTCGATATCGTGAAGCGCTGGGAGACCATCGTCAAAGCCGACGATGCCGAGCAGTTCGCCACCTTCAAGAAACGCATCGAGCAGTTCGTCGAATTCCGCAAGGAGCTGGTGCGCCGCGGCGTCGAGATCAATGCGGCGGCGGGCCGCGAATGGGGCGACAACGAAGCCAACCGAGCGGTGCGCTCGGCCCTGAACAAGGATCTTGAGGCGCTGTCCAAGGTCTATGCCGGGCGCGCCCAGCAGATCGCGCAACAGACCGAGACCAACCGCATCCTGTCCCTGGTCCTGACCTGCCTCGGCGGCGTGGCGCTGGCGCTGGTCGTGATCGGCGTCGTCATCATCGCCCGCTCGATCGCGCGCCCCCTCTCCGCCATCACCGCGGCCATCAAGCAGGTCGCCGACGGCACCGAAGACGTCGTGGTGCCGCACGCCGGCCGCGCCGACGAGATCGGCGCGCTGGCCCGCGCCATCCAGATCTTCCAGGACGCGATGGGCCGCAACCGCAACCTCGCCTCGCAGGTCACGCAGGATTCCGCCGCGCGCGAAGCGCGCGCCCGCCACATCGAGCAATCCGTCGAGGCGTTTCGCGAAGCGATCGGCGCGATCATGCGCGGCCTCGGCGACAACGCCTCCGTCATGCGCGAGACCGCGCGGACCATCACGCGCGTCACCGCGGATGCCAACAGCCGCGCCGGCACCGCGGCGCAAGCCACCGAGCAGGCTTCGCACAACGTCACGGCCGTTGCAGGCGCAGCCGAGGAACTGTCGGCCTCCGTGGAAGAGATCGGCCGCCAGGTGAGGGCATCCGCGGGCGCGGTCGAGCAGACCGGCCAGCGTACCGAGAAGTCGATTGCGGAGATCGAGAGCCTTGCGGCGGCCACGCAGCGCATCGACGGCGTGCTGACCCTCATTCAGACCATCGCCGAGCAGACCAATCTGCTCGCCCTCAACGCCACCATCGAGGCAGCCCGCGCCGGCGATGCCGGCCGCGGCTTTGCCGTCGTCGCGCACGAGGTGAAGGCGCTGGCAGGCCAGACCGCGAAGGCGACCGCCGAGATCGGCGAGAACGTCAGCCAGATCCAGGCGTCCACGCGCAACGCGGTCGATGCCGTCCGCGAGATCGGCGGCGCGGTGCGCGAGATCAATGACGTCACTTCGGCGATCGCGGGTGCGATCGGCCAGCAGGACCAGGCCACGCGCGAGATCTCCTCCAACGCGCAAAGCGCAGCCCAGGGCAACGAGACGCTGGTCGCCAACATCACCTCGCTGCGCGACGCCATCGGCGAGACGGATACGGCGGCATCCTCGGTGCTGACGGCGGCGAGCAGCCTGACGGAGACGGCGGAGACGCTGTCACGCGAGGTGGAGAAGTTCTTCCAGAACCTGCGCTCGGGCGCGGCGGACGGCCGTATCGCCAAGGCTGGATGACCGCGCCCGCCGCCCGCGAGGTCGCGGCCTAAACAAGGCTGGCGGCCCGCCAATCCCATCACGAGTCCACCCGCCCCCTGATCAACCCAGCCCCTGCTCAGCCAGGAAATGCGCCAGCGCATCTGTCTGCGCGGAGCCCACAACAGCCCCGACATAACCGTCCGGACGCACCAGGACCCAATTCCCCGGGGACACCGCATAGGCGCCGCGGAAGTGGCCGTTCTCGTCGATGAGCTCACCATCAGGACCGATGCAATGGATTTGCAGCCCAGTCCGCGCCGGCACGGTGCCGCGCTTCGCCTCGTAGCCGAGCAGTGTCCAATGCGGCCCCTTGAACAGCTCGAACAGGCGCCTCGGCTGTCCGCCGGCACCGCGCAGCGGCGCGTCCGGTGCGCGGTCGCCCGCGAGCACGCCTGCGACGCGCTCCGGCGTCTCCAGCGCCAGCGGCGAGCCGGGATAGCCGATGTCGAGTTGCTGGACCTCACGACCGCGCCTGATGTCGCCGCGCTTGGCGGCCTCCAGCAGTCCGGTGGCAAGGCCGAGCATGCCGGCCGCGACGGGGCGGCGCTCGCTCTCATAGCTGTCGAGCAGCGTTGCGGACGCGCCGGCGATCACGCTCGCAAGCTTCCAGCCGAGATTGTAGGCATCCTGCACGCTGGTGTTGAGACCCTGCCCGCCCGTCGGCGGATGAATATGCGCGGCATCGCCGACCAGGAACGCACGGCCGTCCCGATAACGATCGGCCAGGCGCGCGTTCATCCGATAGGCCGAGGCCCAATGCACGGCGTGAACGTGGATGTCGTTGCGCCCGGTGCGATCGCCGATCATCGCCGACAGCCCCTCGGCCGACAGATCGACCTCGCCTTCAAGCGGGACCGGCGCCTGCAACTGAAACAGCTCCGTGCCGGCCAGCGGGCACAGCGCGAGCTGGCGGTCCATCGCGCCGTTGTTGAAGCGGTGCCATGCGGTGCGGTCGAGCCCGGTCAGGACAATATCGGCCACTACGGCGCGCACGCCGAGCGTCTTGCCGGGAAAGCCGATATCGAGCGCGTTGCGCACGAAGCTGCGGCCGCCATCGGCACCGACGAGGTAACGCACCCGCATCGTCTCCTCACCGGCCGCGCCGGACAGACGCGCCGTCACGCCGTCCTGATCCTGCTCAAGTCCGACCAGCTCACGGCCGAACTCCACGCAGTGACCGAGCTCGCGCAGGCGCTCACGCATCACGCCCTCGGTCAGGAATTGCGGGATCATCAGCGCCATGCGGTAGGGCTCGGCGGGGGTCGGCGCGATGCGCTCGACGACCTCTGATACGGTGAAGCTGCCGTCGTCGCGGTAGGCGCGCTCCGGCGGGTACAGGCCGCCGGCCGCGACGATGCGGTCGATGATGCCGAGATCCTCGAAAATCTCCTGGGTGCGCGGCTGGATTCCCTTGCCGCGGGAGCCGTGGAACGGACGGTCCATCTGCTCGATCAGGCGGAAGGAGACGCCGCGGCGCGCCAGATCGATGGCGAGCGTGAGGCCGGCCGCGCCGGCGCCGCAGATCAGGACATCCGCCGTGAATTGCTGTGTCATGGGATCCTCAATATGTGTATTATGCACATATAAGGCAGGGGTCAGCGGGATGTCAAGAAGCGTGCAAAATACACATATTAAAAAACAGGTGCGCTCGCTTCACGAGGCGTTGATCGACATCATCAGCGTCATCAACCGCCGCCAGGGCGACGAAATGATGATCCGCGAGGCCGGCATCTCGCTCGATCGCGCGCTGTTTCCGCTGCTCGTCGGCATCGAGCGGCGCGGTCCGATCGGCGTCGTCGACCTCGCCGACCGCATCGGACGGGATTACACCACGGTGAGCCGGCAGGTCGCGAAGCTGGAAGGCCTCGGCCTCGTCAAGCGTCACGCCAGCAAGGCGGATCGCCGCGTCAGCGAAGCCACGATCACGCCTGACGGCAAAGCCATGACGGATGCGGTCGACCGGGCGCGCGAGCGGATCGTCGGGGGGATGTTTGCAAGCTGGGACGATCAGGATATCGAGGATCTGGTCCGCTTGATGCGCAAGCTCGCAGATGCGATGACCGCGAGAAGCGAGCCGGCCTGAGATCGATTACGGAAGCGCTGCCTGATGAGCAAGACCAATCGCGTGCTGTTTCTCTGCACCGGCAATTACTATCGCAGCCGCTATGCCGAGGAGATATTCAACCATCGCGTCGGGCACGAAGGGCTCGGCTGGCACGCCTTCTCGCGCGCCGTCGCCGAAACACTGTCGCCTCAAAACGTGGGGCCGATCTCGCCCTACGCGCTGGAAGCGCTGCAGGCGAAAGGCATCGCGCCCGGCGGCGCGACGCGCAATCCGGTGCTCTGCACGCTCGACGACTTCGCGCAGGCCGAGCTCGTCGTCGCGCTGAAGGACGCCGAGCACCGCCCCATGGTCGCGCAGCGCTTTGCCGGCGTCGCCCATCGCGTTCAGTACTGGGACGTGGACGATATCGAGTACCTCGATCCCAAGACAGCGCTGGGCAAGATCGACGAACAGGTTGGGCTCTTGATCGGAAGCCTGCAAATCCGCGCCCGATAGCGGCAAGCCTATTGCATATGACGCGAGGCTGACCTTTCGTCAGATCGTACAAGCAAGACCAAGAAGGACTCCCATGAGCCAGACCCGGCGCGTTCTGTCGGCGCAAGTCGCCCACGAGACCAACACTTTTTCGATCGTTCCGACGACGCTCGAGGACTACCGCAAACGGCTGTTTCTTCTGGATGCCGAGGTCGCCGCGGCACTGGCCGATACCAGGATGGAGATCGCCGCGCATCTGGCCGCAGCCAAACGTTACGGCTGGACCCTGGTGCAGCCGGTCGCCGCCGCGGCCACCCCATCGGGCAAGGTGACGGCCGAGTGCTGGGCCGAATTGCAGCGCCTGGTCTATGATGCCTGCGAGACCGGGCCGCTCGACGGCGTCATCCTCGCATTGCACGGCGCGATGGTGACCGAGACCGACGAGGACGCGGAAGGCGCACTGCTCGAGGGATTGCGCAAGCGTCTCGGCGACACGATCCCGATCGCGGTGACGCTCGATCTGCATGCCAACGTCACCGAACGGATGGGCCGGCTGGCCAGCATCATGCTGCCCTACCGCACCTATCCCCACATCGATCAGTACGAGACGGCGTTCCGCGCCGCCGAACTGCTGCAATCGGCGATGGACGGCACGATCCGCCCGAAAGTGTTCCGCCTTCAGGGCCCCCTGCTCGACGGCTGCAATCACGGCCGGACCCAGGGCGGCGTGATGAGCGACCTGCTGGCGCGCGCCGCGGACATGCAGGCGCAAACGCCCGGCCTTCTGTCCGTCGATGTCTGCGCCGGCTTCAGCCGCTCAGACATTGCCGAGGTCGGCCCCAGCGTCCAGGTCACCTTTGACGCCTCCCACAACGCCGCCGAGGCGGCCGCACGGCAGGCGGCGGCCTCGCTCCAGGACGAAATGATCCGCCGGCGCGCCGAGGTCACCGTCACCGCGCTCGACTTGCCGGCCGCGACGAAGCTTGCCATCGCAGCCGCGGCGGACGGCGCCGATACCCGTCCCCTCGTGATCGCCGACTTCAGCGACAACCCAGGCTCAGGCGCCTACGGCGATGGCATTCGCCTTTTGGAAGCGCTGCTGCAGGCCGAGGTCCAAAGCGTGCTCTTCGGCGTCCTCGGCGACGGCGAAGCCGCCGCCCGCTGCCATGAAGCGGGCCTTGGGGCCAGCCTCGACGTCGTCGTCGGTGCCAAGCGCCATCCCGCCAGCTATGGGCCCCCGCTCACGCTGACCGGACGGGTGACCGGCCTGTCGGACGGCGCCTTCGTCTGCGAGGGGCCGATGAATGCCGGCCAGCCCTTGACGCTCGGACCTTCGGCCCTGCTCGAGGTCAACGGCATCTCCATCGCGATTTCGACCAACACGCTGCAGACCTACGATCAGGAGATGTTCCGGATTCTCGGCGCAGAGCCGGCTCAATTCCGGATCGTCGCGGTCAAGTCCGCGCATCACTTCCGGGCTGCCTTCGGGCCGATGGCCAAGGAGGTGATCCTGGCCGACAGCGGCGGCCTTGCCACCTTTGACCACACCAAGCTGTCCTACCGAAAAGTCCGCCGTCCGATCTGGCCACTCGACGAGATCCCGGCGGGCTGACCTGCCCGCCCGGGCTTGTACTCGACGACGCGCCGAAGATGCAGTTGATCCGGCGCGTCGCCGATGCGCCCGTCATTTGCCGTCGAGGAAAGCACGCACCTTGCTCACGGTCTGCGCCGGCTGCTCTTCCATGATCCAATGTCCGGAGCCGGTGATGATGCCGCCGTCGACCTTGGTACCGACTTCGCGCATGATCGCCGCTTGCTGATTGCCGAAGGACTTTTCGGCGCCAAGGGCAAGGATCGGCATGTTCAGCTTGGTCGCGGCAAAGACCTTGTTGTCGACGGCGTCCTTCCCGAACGCCGCGAACTGCTCGAAGGCGTAGTGCATGTTGCCGGGCCGGGCGTAGAGTTTCGCATAATGGTTGCGCGTCGCTTCGTCGATCGCCTTGGGATCGGCCGACAGCTCGTTGTAGAACCGGTCGAGATAGATGCGCTCGCGGCCTTTGACCAGGCGATCGACGTCGGGACCGCGGAAATTGAAATGCCATAGCATGGGGCTCTTCAGGATTTCATCCCAGGGACCGATGCCGGGGAGCGGCGCGTCGATGACGACCCATTTGGTGATGCGATCGGAATATTGCGCAGCGAGCGCGTAGCCCACCATGTTGCCGATGTCGTGAGTCACCAGATCGGCCTTCTGGACCTTGAGCTGGTCCATGACCATGGCGATGTCGACGCCCTGGTTTTTCTTGTCGTAGCCGCCTGCGGCCTGGGACGACAGCCCCATCCCGCGCAGGTCTGGAACGATCACCGTGTGGTCCTTGTAGAGTACCTTGGCGAGCGGCGCCCACATGTCGCCGGTGTCGGCGAAGCCGTGCAGGAGCACGACCGCCGGTCCCCGACCGCCGACGCGGACATGCAGAGTGACGCCGTTGACCGAAATGCGCTCGATTCTGAAATCCGCGGGAAAGGGTTCGACCGCCGCAAGCGCGGATCGGCCGCTACAGATCATCAGGATGGTCAGGAGAGAGGCGAAAATGACTGCGATGGACCGCGCGCCGGACGTCCGGCAGCCCGGGACGAAACTGTGCATTGTTGACCTGCTCGCTGATATGCCGAGCGCAACAACGTCGGCAGTGACGCACCAAAGAATCCAGCGCACCAAAGCACACCAGGCGACCTTCTGACCAGATGCGAGCACCAGTTTTTGCGCGATCGCCCGAAAGGCTCCTTGCCTATCCCATCACCCCGCCACGCCTGATCAGCTCCTTGCCAACCGCCGCCAGGTGGACCTGGTCCGGTCCGTCGCCGATGCGGATGAAACGGGCGTAGACATAGGCGCGGGCCAGGAACGTATCCTGCGAGACGCCGGCGGCGCCGTGGATCTGGATGGCGCGGTCGATGACGCGGGCGGCCATGCCGGGCACCACGATCTTCGCAGCCGCAATCAGGTCGCGTGCGGCCTTGTTCCCTTCGCGGTCCATCTTGTCGGCGGCCTGCAGCGTGAGCAGCCGCGCCTGCGCGATCTCGCAGAAGGAGTTTGCAATGTCCTCGCGCACCGAGCCCTGCTCGGCCAGCGGCTTGCCGAAGGCCGTGCGCGACACGGAGCGCTGGCACATCAATTCGAGCGCGCGCTGGGCGCAGCCGATCAGGCGCATGCAATGGTGGATGCGGCCGGGGCCGAGCCGCCCCTGCGCGATCTCGAAGCCGCGGCCCTCGCCAAGCAGGATGTTTTCCGCGGGCACGCGGACATTCTCGTAGACGATCTCGGGATGGCCGACCGGCGCATCGTCATAGCCGTAGGTGAGCATGTCGCGGACGATGCGCACGCCGGGCGTGTTCTTCGGCACCAGGATCATGGATTGCTGGCGGTGGCGGTCGGGATCGTCGGGCGCGGTCTTTCCCATCACGATCAGGATCTCGCAATCCTCGTTCATCGCGCCCGACGTGAACCATTTGCGGCCGTTGATGACGTAGTCGCCACCGTCGCGCTTGATCTCGCACTGGATGTTGGTGGCATCGCTGGAGGCGACCTGCGGCTCGGTCATCGAGAAGCCGGAGCGGATGCGCCCGTCCAGCAGCGGCGTCAGCCAGCGCTCCTGCTGCGCCTTCGTGCCGTAATTCGCCAGCACTTCCATGTTGCCGACGTCGGGTGCCGAGCAATTGAAGATTTCGGGCGCCCAGAGGATGCGGCCCATGATCTCCTTCACCGGCGCGTATTCGAGGTTGGTGAGCCCCGGTCCGTGCTCGCCCGACTGAAACAGGTTCCAGAGACCTTGCTCGCGCGCCAGCCGCTTCAGGTCCTGGAGCACCTGCGGCGTCCGGTAGCGCGTCGCCTCCGGCTTCACCTGCTCGTAATAGAGCTCCTCGACCGGCTCGACATGCGCCCGCATGAACTGGCGAACGCGGTCCTGAAGCTCCAGCGAACGGGCGGAGTGTTGGAAGTCCATTTTAGTCCTCCGCTCACCGGTCTCGTAGGGTGGGCAAAGCAAAGCGTGCCCACGCATCTGTTGCTATGTTCACGAGCTCGTGGGCACGGCGCAAGTGCGCCTTTGCCCACCCTACGAGTTCGAATTCGCGGAGAGTTCCGCCCCTCACGTCCCGCGCAACAGCTCGCTCGCCACGACCCAGTCGTTGCCGTCGAACTGGAGCATATAGCCGTCCTTGATCGGGCGGAAATCCTGCGGCGTGGTGTTGAGCGTGATGCCCGGCATCAGGAGCGACAGCGGCACGTTCTTCAGATTCGACGCCTGCGCCATGATGTTCTCGCGCGTCAGATTGTCCTTGCATTGCTTGAGCAGGACCACCAGCGCCTCGGCGACGGTGTAGCCGTAGAGGCCCGCGACGTTGTTGATGTCGGCGTTGGGCAGCCGCTTCTTCATGAACTCGATATAGGCAACCATCGCCGGATCGTCCTTGGGCTGCTCGACGAACGGCTTGAGCGAGCCGAGCGAGAGCACACCCTTGCCGGCATCGAGGCCCGCAGGGACCATCACGGTCGCCTTGTTGGCGCAGCCGCTGGCGAGGAAACGCGTCGGCTGCCAGCCGACCTCATGGGCCTTGCGGATCGCCTGCGCGCAGGCGCGCGGCGTCACCGAATAGATCATGAAGACGTCGGCCTTGGTGCTCGCGAGCGTCAGCACTTGGGAATCGACGGTGGGATCGGCGACCTCGAAGCTCGAGGCCATCGCGATCGCCTTGTCGGCGTCCGCGCCGAGCGCTTCCTTGACGCCGCGCAGATACTCCTTACCGGCGTCGTCGTTCTGGTAGAGCACCGCAAAGCGTGCGTTCGGGTTCTTGGCGCGGGCATAGGCGACGTCGATCGCGGCCTCGCTGGTGTAGTTCGGCGCCCAGGGCAACGCCATCGACCACGGCATGTTGACGGGGTCGTTCCACTTCGAGGCCGAGCTGATCAGGAAGAGCTGCGGCACCTTGTTGCTGTTGAGGTATTTTGCGATTGCCGAGCTCGGCGCGGTGCCCATGGTGGCGAAGATGAACGCGACGCCGTCCCCTTCCACCAGTCGCCGCGCGGCCTCCATGGTCTTCGGCGGCGAGAACGCATCGTCGAGCGACAGCAGATTGAGCTTGCGGCCGTTGACCCCGCCCTTCTCGTTGACCTCGTCGAAATAGGCGGAGATCACCCGGCCGGTAATGCCGAGCGGCGATGCCGGGCCGCTATAGGGCATGGTGTTGCCGATCTTGATCTCGGTGTCGCTGACGCCAGGACCGTAGGATTTTTGCGCGGAGACGGGCGTGGACAGACAGGCGGCAGCCAGCGCTGCAGCCAGGGCCAAAGCGGCTTTCATGATTTCTCCCCGGTGATTGTCGTCCGCGCGAGACGTGTGCGCGGCGTGCTGCTTTTTTGTCAGCGCGTCAGATCAGCGGAGTTCCGCAAAGCGGTCTTGCGTCGAGTTGCTGGTTAATCAGCCGCGTCGCTTCAACGCGAAGCCGAGGCTGACCCAGCCCGCGCCCGCCATGATCAGATCGATGCCGAGGAACAGGCCGAGGATATAGACGCTGTTGACCGGCCAGCGCGCCAGGATCAGCAGCCCGAGCAGCAGCGTGACGACGGCCGACAGCGCCACCCAGATCCACGGGCTCTCGCGCTTCATGCTGAAGGCGAGAAACAGCCTCACTGCGCCGGAGGCGAGCAGCGACGCGCCGAGAAACAGGGTCAGCAGCACTGCGGCAAACAGCGGGTTCTCGAAGGTCAGGAAACCGGCAGCGATGTAGAGCACGCCGAGCAGGGCCCAGATCGCGAACTTGCCCCAGCTCTTCATCTGGAAGGCGCCGATCACCTCGGTGACGCCGGCGACGATCATCATCGCACCGACCACGATCACGCTCGCCACCGTCGCCATCACCATGCTGCCGAGCGCGACGAAGCCGGCGACGAGATAGACGACACCGAGCGCGACGATCCAGCCCCATTTGGCATGCAGCGCCGCGATGCCCGAGCCGAGACTCGAAGGATGAGACGTATCTGTAGCACTTGTCATGATGGCACTCCCTGCACGCGAAGCCCCACAACACGCATCAGACTAGCATGGGTGTGGTGGCTTCGACAGCCAGAAGAGCAACAGAAACCCGCGCCGGCATTGACAGATGTCAATCTCCGGCGCGGCAGCTCCATGCCGAAACCGGCGCGAGACCGTCGAGATTGCGATAAATTGCAGCGATCCCGGGCGCACAACCACGAAAGCGTTGCGACGAGCGCGGATCAGGGTCGCTCGGCCGCCTTGCGCACATCGGCGACGGCCTGCGCCCATTCGGCCGGCCGCTCCTGCGGCAGGTTGTGACCGGCGCCGGCGAACACGCGCCGCTCGAAGACCCCTTCGAACTTGCGTGCATGATGCGCGGTGCCGGCATTGACACCGTCCCTGTCGCCGTCGATCGCGATGGTCGGGACGCGGACCTGCGGCTGCGCGGCGAGCTTCGCCTCGATCGCGGCATAGGCGGGATCGCCTGCGACCAGCGCATAGCGGTGGCGATAGGAGTGGATCACGACGTCGACGAAATCAGGATTGTCGAACGCCGCCGCGCTCTTCTCGAAGGTCGCGTCGTCGAATGCCCATGTCGGCGACCACATTGCCCAGAGCTGGCGAGCAAAACCGCGGCGATTGCGCTCCAGCGCGCGGCGGCCGCGCTCGCTGTGGAAGAGATATTGATACCAGAGCGCGGCCTCCTCCGGCGGCGAGGCCGGCTCCATGGCGCGCGCGATGTTCTGGATGTTGTAGGAATTGCCGGAGACGAGGCCGATCACGCGCTCGGGCCAGAGCGCCGAGACCACGCAGGCCGCGCGTCCGCCCCAATCATAGCCGGCGACGACCGCGCGCGCGATGCCAAGCGCGTCCATCAAGGCCAGCAAATCGGCGCCGAGTGCGGCCTGCTCGCCGGAGCGCAGCGTCGAAGCCATGCGGAAACGCGTCGGCCCATAGCCGCGCAGCCAGGGCACCAGCACCCGCGCGCCCGCCTGCGCGAGCAACGGTGCCGCCTCCGCATAGGCGTTCACGTCATAGGGAAAGCCGTGGCCCATGATGCAGGGCCAGCCGTCGGGCGCGCCATATTCGAGATAGGCGATGTCGAGGACATCCGTGGTGACGGTTTTTTGTTGCATGATTTGCTCACGGATTCTTGCGGTGTCGTAGCCCGGATGGAGCGCAGCGCAATCCGGGATTCACGAGCGACAGCGGCCCCGGATTGTGCTGTGCCCCACCCGGGCTACAAGGTCCCCCTATTTCTGCGGCCCGGACAGCGTGATGTCCCGCTCGGCGCGGAAGACGTTGCTGTAGAGATTGGCGATCCACTGCCGGCCAATCTCGGTCTTGTTGAGATAGCCGATCTCGGTCTGGATGTGCGGTGCGACGCTGTTCCAGTAGAATTGTGGATAGCGGTTCACGATGTCGGCAGGCGAGTCGTAGCCGAGCTGGCGGTTGATGCCGACCTCCTCGAACTCGTAATAGAGCGCATTGGCCTTGCGCAGATAGTTGGGATCGCCGAGCTGACCGATGAAATCGGCCGCGCGCAGGATCGAGGCGTCGACGTCATACTCCTGGCCTTCCCGGGCCGGAAAACGCGTCCCCTCGATCGCACGGGCGATGCGTTCGGGATCGAGACCGGGAATATGTTTCAGCCGCCGCGAGACATAGAGCTTCGAACGGTCGACGTGATACATCATCAAGCTGGCGTCCGACGCGCCGCGCGGCAACGAGATCTTGGTGTCGGCGGCATCGATCACAAAGCCGTCGATATCGTCCTCCTCGAACAGGCCGCGGACATAGCCGATATCGTGGGCGAGGCAGGCGATCAGGACATGGACGTAATCTTCGGCCGTCAAATGGGTATGGAGGTTTCGGCCACTGAGGATGGAATGGCCCGCCAGCGTCACCAGCATCGTATGCTCGATGTTGTGATAAAGCGCATCGCTGTTGCCGATGCATTCCATCGCCGTGCGGGTTGCGCTCTCGACCATGCTTGCAGCGGTCTCGCCGTAGCGACGCCGCATAAACGTACCCAGCAGCTTCTCCAGGGATTCAGCTGCCAGTCTCGGCAACGTCATCATGGATGCAGCCCCGCTGGTCGGTGGTGTCCCATGTCAGCTCCCGAAGTCTCGTTCTTGTCCTCGACGCAAGCGCCAGCATAGCCCAGTTTGGGCCAAGTGACCAAACCCCCGGGAACGCGATTACGGAAATATGTTACCGTTGTGCTATGCGACATCACGGTTGCGGCAGCGGCCCGATACACCCTGCCTGCCGGCGACGGCACGGCGGGCCCGCTTTACTCCACCAGCAGCACGTCCACGGCGACGCCGAGCTTCTGCTTCGGCGAGCCGACGATGATGCCGTCGACCGGCGAGACATCGGAGAAGTCGCGGGCGACCGCGAGCACGATGTGGTCATTGGCGGCGAGCAGGTCGTTGGTCGGATCGAAATCGACCCAGCCAAGCTCCGCCCCGCACCATAGCGACACCCAGGCATGGGTGGCATCGGCCCCCTGCAAACGCGGCTGGCCCGGCGGCGGAATGGTGCGCAGGTAGCCGCTGACATAGGCGGCCGGCAGGCCGAGCCCGCGAAGCCCTGCGATCATGACATGGGCAAAATCCTGGCAGACGCCGTGGCGCTTGTCGAAGACCTCGTCGAGCGGCGTCGAGATCACGGTGGCCTTGGGATCGTAGCGAAACTCGGTGCGGATGCGGTGCATGAGATCGACCGCGCCGGCGAGGATGCCCGCCCCTGGCGCAAAGCTCGCAGCCGCATAGGCGCTCACGGGGCGCAGCACCGGCACCAGCGGGCTCGCAAAGACATAGCCGACCGGCGAAGACGGCCCGAGGCTCGTCGCCTCGAAAGCGATGTCGCGGATGCTTTCCCACGACGGACTGGACGCATCGCGCGCCGGCGGCTGGCGCGAGACGGAGACACGCGAACGTGAATCGATCCGCAAGTTGCGATGGGCGGCTTCGATCACGATGCTCTCGGTCAGCGTGCCGAAAAAGTCGCGCCGGACGTGGCGCTCGGACGGGCGCGGACGGATCTCGATCCTGTGCGAGATCAGTTCCTGGCCGTTGCCGTCCTTCGGCTCGAGCCGCAGCGTGCAGCGGGCGAAGCTGACCGGGCTTTCGTATTCGTAGGTGGTGACGTGCCTTATGTCGTAGATCACGCCAGCCCCGTCAGCTTTTCCGGCCGGCTCGCGTTGGGGCCGTGCGGGAAGTAATGCAGCCCGATCGCCTCGGCGAGGCTGAGCAGATCCTGCTCCAGCGAGAACAGCGTCTTGACCTCGAGCTTCTCGGCTTCCGCCGTGGTCAGCATCGCCTGCACTGCAAGCGCGAGCCGCTGCGGCCGCTCGATCAGGCCATGCTCCTTCAGGCTCGGCAGCGCCGCGATGTGCTCGTTCAGTGTCGCGACCTGGAAGGCGACCGAACGCGGATTGTAGCTGTCAAGCACGGCGAGGTCGCGCACCGGCGCGAGGATCGGCGCCAGCAGATAGCGCGAGCGGTAGGTGATCTGGGAATCCACCAGCGTCAGCAGGATATCGAGGTCTTCGTCGCCGGCCTCGTCATAGGCGAACTGGCGGGCAAAGCGCGCCGTGTTGATGGCGCGCTCGGTGCGGCGACCGATATCGAGGAAGCGCCAGCCGGCGGCGCGGTTCATGTTCTCCTGCGCAAGGCCGGCAAAGCTCGCCAGCTCCTGCAAGGTCAGCTCGGCCGCACTCAGCACGCTGTCGTCGTCCTCGACCTCCCAGGCGAGGCGCTCGGCCATCTCGGTGATCACCTGCCAGGCATCGGGCGACAGCCGCTCGCGCAAGGATGTCGCGGTGCGCTGCGCCGCGCGCACCAGCGACAGGGCCGAGCCGAAACGCTCGGCGCTCTGCAACGCCTCGGCGACGATGCGACCCGGTGTGGCGCGCGATGTCTGCGAGATCGCGCCCCAGGCCACCAGCAGGCGCTGGATCCGCTCGGACGATTGCAGCGAGGCCGCGGTGCCCTTGTTGGGCCCGCTCGGCGAGCCGAGCGCACGCACCAGCCGCAGCGTCGCCTCCGCGCGTTCGAGGTAGCGGCCGAGCCAGAACAGATTGTCGGCGGCGCGGCTCGGCAGCACGCCTGCGATGCGGCGGATGCGGACCTTGTCGGTCGCCGGCAGCAGCGTCGCGGTCGAGACCTGCTTGCCGGAGACGACCCAGACATCGGCAGCGCGGGCGCCGTCGCCCATCGACACCGCGCGCGCATCCGCCTTCTCGGCGATCCGGCAGAAGCCGCCGGGCATGATGACCCAGCCGTCCGGGGTTGCGGCCGCGAACACCCGCAGCACGAAGGGACGCGGCGTGATCTGGCCCTGCTCCCACACCGGCATGGTCGAGAGCCGCACCACCTCCTGGCCGACATAATCCATGCCGCGCGCGCCGATGGCATCGACGAGACGCTGGCGCCCGGCCGCATCGAGCTCGCTCGCCAGCACCGGGCCGCTCGAATCGAAGCCGGGAACGCCGCGCTGGTAGGCGCCTTCGATCGCGACCTCGTCGAGCCGCGACAGCACCTCGTCGCGCGCGTTGCGCTGGCCGCACCACCAGGTCGCGATATGCGGCATCTTCAGCTCTTCGCCGAGCAGGCGGCGGCTGAGCGCGGGCAGGAAGCCGAGCAGCGCGCGCGCCTCCAAAACGCCGGAGCCCGGCATGTTGGCGACGACGACGCCGTCCTTGCGCAGCACGTCGATCAGGCCGGGTACGCCGAGCCGCGAGGACGCATCGAGCTCGAGCGGATCGAGCGAATTGGAATCGACGCGGCGGAGCAGCACGTCGAGCCGCTTGAGCCCCGCAACCGTGCGGATATGGATGCGATCGTCGCTGACGGCAAGATCGTCGCCCTCGACCAGCAGGAAACCGAGATAGCGCGCCAGTGTCGCGTGCTCGAAATAGGTCTCGCTGAAACTGCCGGGGGTGAGCACGCCGATCCGCGGCTCGTCGCGATCGGCGCGCGCGCGAAGCGAGTCGCGAAATGCCTCGAAGAACGGCGCGACGCGCGGCACGTTCATCGACTTGTAGAGATCGGAGAAGGCGCGCGAGAGCACGAGGCGGTTCTCCAGCGCATAGCCCGCGCCTGAAGGCGCCTGCGTGCGGTCGCCGAGCACCCACCAGCGGCCGTCGGGCCCGCGGCCGACATCGGCGGCGTAGAGCGACAGATAGCGCCCGCCCGGCGGCGGCACGCCGCAGACGGGACGGAGATATTCGGGGCTGCCGGCGATCGCGGCGGCAGGCAGCGCGCCTTCGGCGACCAGGCGGCCATCGCCATAGATGTCACGCAGCACGAGTTCCAAAAGCTCGGCGCGCTGGGTGATGCCGGCGGAGAGCTGCTTCCAGTCGGCTTCGTCGATCAGCAACGGCAGATGGCTGAGGGACCACAGCCGGTCGGCGCTGTCGCCGGGGGCGCGGTAGGTGACACCGGCCTCGCGGAGGTGGCGGTCGGCCATGCCGAAGCGCCGCTCGATCTCGTCGGGCGCGAGTGCGCCGAAGGCGTCGAAGAAGCGGCTCCAGACCGCGCGTGGAGCGCCATCGGGCCCCAGGAACTCGTCGGGAATGCCGGGCAGGCGGCTGTAGTCGCGGACCCATTGCGCGAGGCGACGCTGGCTCTCACGTTGGCCGTTAGCTTGTCCTGGCGCCTTACCCGCCTTGTCGTCCTGCTCGGCTGCGCCCTCGCCCATGCGCCTCTCCCTGCCCCACCCTCATACTCATTGCAGGAGCGGGGTCCGCAAGTCGAGGGTCAGCGGAAACTCATTTGTGCGTTCCTCGGGAGGCGGCTGCATCGGACCCGGGGTATGGCCGTGGTCCTGGAAGCGCGCCAGCCGCCGCGCCTCGGCTTCGTAGGTGTTGACCGGCTTGGTCTCGTAGCTGCGCCCGCCGGGATGGGCGACGTGATAGACGCAGCCGCCGAGCGAGCGGCCGTTCCAGGTGTCGATCAGGTCGAAGGTCAGGGGCGCGTGGACCGGGATGGTCGGGTGCAGGCCGGAGGCCGGCTGCCAGGCCTTGAAGCGCACGCCGGCCACGGCCTCCCCGGAGCGTCCGGTCGAGGTCATCGGCAGACGGCGGCCGTTGCAGGTGATGATGTGGCGGCCCTCGACGAACCCTTCCGCCTTGACCTGAAGCCGCTCGACCGAGCTATCGACATAGCGCACGGTACCGCCGGCCGAGCCTTCCTCGCCGAGCACGTGCCAGGGCTCAAGCGCCTGCCGCAGCTCCAGCGTGACGCCGCCATGATGGATGCGGCCGAAGGCGGGGAAGCGGAATTCGAGCTGGGCCAGATACCATTCCATTTCGAACGGATAACCGGACTGCTTCAGCTCGGAGAGCACGTCCTGAAAATCTTCCCAGATGAAATGCGGCAGCATGTAGCGGTCATGCAGCGCGGTGCCCCAGCGCACGAACTTGCCGGCCTGCGGCTCGCGCCAGAACTTTGCGATCAGTGCGCGGATCAGCAGCTGCTGCGCCAGCGACATGCGCGGATCGGGCGGCATCTCGAGCGCGCGGAATTCGACCAGGCCGAGCCGCCCCGTCGGCCCGTCGGGCGAATAGAGCTTGTCGATGCAGATCTCGGCGCGGTGGGTGTTGCCGGTGATGTCGACGAGCAGATGCCGGAACAACCGGTCGACCAGCCATAGCGGGGTCTGGTAGCCCGGTGGCGGCACGTGCGAGAGCGCGATCTCGAGCTCGTAGATGCTGTCGTGGCGGGCTTCGTCGATGCGCGGGGCCTGGCTGGTCGGACCGATGAAGAGACCGGAGAAGAAGTAGGACAGCGACGGGTGCCGCTGCCAGTACAGTACGAGGCTCTTCAGGAGATCGGGGCGGCGCAGGAATGGCGAATCTGCCGGACTGGAGCCGCCGATCACGACATGGTTGCCGCCGCCGGTTCCAGTGTGGCGTCCGTCGACCAGGAAACGGTTGGCGCCGAGGCGAACTTTCCCCGCATCCTCGTAGAGGCCGGAGGTGATCTCGACTGCATCGCGCCAGCTCTTCGCCGGCTGGATGTTGACCTCGATGACACCCGGGTCGGGCGTCACCTTGATGACCTCGATGCGCGGATCGAAGGGCGGCGGATAGCCCTCGACATGGACCTGGAGCTGCATCTCCTCGGCGGTCGCTTCCAGCGCCGCGACCATCTCGAGATAATCCTCGATGCGCTCGACCGGCGGCATGAAGGCGCAGAGCACGCCGTCGCGGACTTCGATCGACAGCGCGGTGCGGACCGGGATCGACGTGTTGAGCTGCTCGGGCGCGACCCGTGGCGGCGCTTCCGGGCGGGCTTCGAGCGTGAACACCGGGAGCTTGCCGCGCGGCTCCATCGGGTCCCGCTCGACGATGTAGGGATATTGGTTGGGCGGGACGAAACCGAGCGATCCGATCGGCAGGCGCAGGCCGAGCGGTGAATCGCCCGGTGTCAGGAACAGGTGGTTGCGCCGGAGTTGCCAGCGCTCGCTGCGCCAGCGCGGCGGCGCGTTCCAGCGCTGCACCGGGAGCACGTATCCGCGCGGATTGTTGAGTCCTTGCTCGAACACCCGCGCGATCCGCGCGCGTGCCTCCGGATCGGACAATTTGGAGTCGGAGGGATCGACATTATGAGGAAGCTCGGCTTCCTTCTGAAGCCAGAGCGCGGTGTCCTCATAGGCCGGCATGATGTAGCCGGGATCGAGCCCGAGCCGCAGTGCCGCGCCCTCCATGAAGGCCTCGGCGTCCTTCGTCTGCGCGGGCCGCGGGTTTTCGATCTTGGCGATGAGATCGGCATTCTTCCAGATCGGCAAGCCGTCCTTGCGCCAATACAGGCCGAAAGCCCAGCGCGGCAGGCTCTCGCCCGGATACCATTTGCCCTGGCCGTAATGCAGCAGGCCACCGGGCGCGAAGCGCGTGCGCAGGCGGCGGATCAGATCGTCGCCGAGCGCGCGCTTGGTCGGGCCGACGGCCTCCGTATTCCACTCCGCCGCTTCGAGATCATCCACGGACACGAAGGTCGGCTCACCGCCCATGGTGAGCCGCACGTCCTCACTGGCGAGATCACCGTCGACCTGCTCGCCGAGATCGTTGAGCCGCGCCCAGGATTCGTCCGAGAACGGCTTTGTGATACGCGGCGCCTCGCGGATGCGCTTCACGCTCATGTCGAAGGCGAACTCGACCTCGGCGAAGCCGGCGCCGCCCGAGATCGGCGCCGCCGAGCGATAATGCGGCGTGGCGGCGACCGGGATATGCCCCTCGCCCGCGAGCATGCCGGAGGTGGCATCGAAGCCGATCCAGCCCGCGCCGGGCAGATAGACCTCGGCCCAGGCGTGCAGATCGGTGAAGTCGTTCTCGACCTCGGGCGGGCCCTCGATCGGATCGATGTCGGGGCGGATCTGGATCAGATAGCCGGAGACGAAGCGGGCGGCGAGGCCGAGATGACGCAGCGTCTGGATCAGGAGCCAGGCGGAGTCGCGGCACGAGCCGGCACCGGACGAGAGCGTCTCCTCCGGCGTCTGCACGCCGGGCTCCATGCGGATGATGTAGCGGACGTGCTTCTGAAGCTCGCGATTGAGATCGACCAGGAAGTTGACGGTGTTCGGGGCCTCATGCGGGATCGAGTCGAGAAATTTCGCGAACAGGCGATCGGCTTTGATGGTCTCGAGATAAGGCGCAAGCTCCGTCTTCAGGTCCTTGGTGTATTCGAACGGGAAGCTGTCCGCATAGGGCTCGACGAAGAAGTCGAACGGGTTGACCACGGTCATCTGCGCCGTGAAATCGACCTCGAATTTCAGCTCGGTGGTCTTCTCCGGGAAGACATAGCGGGCGAGCCAGTTGCCCTGCGGATCCTGCTGCCAGTTCACGAAATGATTGGCTGGCGTGACCTTGAGCGAATAGCTCAGGATCGGCGTGCGCGTGTGCGGCGCCGGCCGCAGACGGATGGTCTGCGGGCCAAGATCGATCGGGCGGTCGTATTTGTAGTGCGTGACGTGGTGTAATGCGACGTAGATCGACACGGGGTGCGGTACTCCAGCAGCTTTTTTGAGCAGAACACCGCTGGTGATCGCGATCAAGCACTAACAACGGGCAGAGAGTGCCTAGGAAGTATCCCGATTGCCCGTAGCCCGGATGGAGCGAAGCGTAATCCGGGGTTCTTGATCCGCGGATGAACCGTCCCGGATTGCGCTACGCTCCATCCAGACTACGTGGACCCCCTCTTACGCCGCCGAGGTCAGCCGTTGCAGGAACTGCGTCACCTCGCGGCGGAGCGTCTCGACTTCGCCATGGACGCGCTCGGAGGCGCTGTTGACGCGGCTGGCGACGCGGCCGGTGTCGGCGGCGGCTTCGCTGATGCCTGTCACGTTGGAGGAGACCTGCGAGGTGCCGGCCGAGGCCTCCTGGACATTGCGGGCGATCTCGCGGGTCGCAAGGCCCTGCTGCTCGATCGAGGTCGCGATCGAGGCGGTGATGCCGTTGATCTCGGCGATGGTCTGCGCGATCGCCTCGACGGCCGCGACCGAAGTCGTGGTCGATTGCTGCATCTCGCCGACCTTGGCACTGATCTCCTCGGTCGCCTTCGCGGTCTGGTTGGCGAGGCTCTTGACCTCGGAGGCCACCACCGCGAAGCCGCGGCCGGCTTCCCCGGCCCGTGCCGCCTCGATGGTGGCGTTGAGCGCCAGCAGATTGGTCTGCGAGGCGATCTCGCTGATCAGCTTGACGACGTCGCCGATCCGCAGCGCCGCGTCCGCAAGCGTGCGGATCTCGCTGCCGGCGCGATTGGCCTCGTTCACGGCGCGGCCCGTGCTCGTGGTCGAGCCGCTGACCTGACGGCCGATCTCGGCAATCGAGGATGCGAGCTGCTCGGCGGCGCTGGCGACGGTTGCGACATTGCGCGAGGCCTGGTCGGAAGCACTGAGCACGCCGGAGGTCTGCTTGCTGGTCTTTTCGGCCGCAGCCGCCATCTGGCCGGCGTCGGATTCCAGGTCGCTCGCCGCGCCCATCAGCGTGCCCGCGACGCCGTCGAGATGCGTGCCGAACTGCCTTGCGAGATCACCGATCTCGACCACGCGGCGGCCGAGGCTTTCGCTGCCGGCATTGATGACGGTGGCCGAACGGCGGAACGAGCCGGGCAGCCCGCGCGCGAGGATCTTGCGGAAATACTTGCCGCGGCTGGCATAGTCCATCGACGCCGAGGCCTCGCGGACGAAGGCATCGGTGATGTCGAGCATGTCGTTGACCGACTTCTGGATCGACCCGATCCGCCCGGCCTGACGATCGCTGAGAATGCGCGCTTCGAGATCGCCACGAGCCGCCTTGCGGCAGACGTCGGCGACCTCATCGACGGCCGTTGCCGCGCGATGCTGGCACCAGACCGCGTAGCCGAGCACCACGACAGTCGCGCCAGTCAGCACCGCAGCAACGATCCCGGTCGCACCGAAAAGCGAGAGGGCGAACACGACGATTGCAAGAACACACGCGAGCGCCGTCGCTCCCTGTGCCTTAGAGAGAGAGCACAAATTCATCGTAACCGACACCCTGTTGCTTCAGTAGACCAACCATCGCATCGAAGCTCGCGCGCATGCCGTCCTTGGCGTTGGCGTGCCGCGCCTCTTCGGCGCACAGCGTCTTGTAGATCGGTTTGATGCGTTCGACCTGCGCAGGCTCCGGCTTGCGGCGGTTGGAATGGTAGCCGACGATATTGCCGCGCTCGTCGAATGTCGGCGTGACGTGGGCAAACACCCAGTAATGACTGCCGTCCTTGGCCAGGTTGACGACGTAGGCGAAGATTTCTTGCTTGGACTGGAGCGTGTCCCAGAGCAGCTTGAAGACAGCGCGCGGCATGTCGGGGTGGCGGATCAGGCTATGGGGCGCGCCCATCAGCTC
The DNA here is from genome assembly GCF_000282615.1 of Bradyrhizobium sp. YR681. Classification (GTDB taxonomy): domain Bacteria; phylum Pseudomonadota; class Alphaproteobacteria; order Rhizobiales; family Xanthobacteraceae; genus Bradyrhizobium. Next base: position 31,340 of record NZ_AKIY01000325.1, read on the forward strand.
GGCGTAGCTGTATTTCGCCATGCGGATGAAGACGTCGTTGGCGTAGGTGATCCGGCCCTTGAGATCCGTCTTCGAGACGATCAGCTCTTCCTCGCCGAGGAGATTTTCCACGCCGGTCGGCCGTATCGTGCGCGTCATCGTCGTCCAATCCTTGCGAAGGGCAACGCCTCGAAGGAGTGGAGCCCGCATCGCCCTCCAACCTAGGGCAACAGGGTTAATCGGGCGTGAGCGCAGAAACCCGCGCGGTCAAATGGCACCTCCGTAAGATTACCGAGGGGACGCCTGCGCATCCTGCATATTTCCGCAGAGAGGTGCGCGGCCCGCGCGCGATCAGATCGTTGCGCCCAGCACCCAGGGCGCGAACTCGGCGCCGCCGAAATCGAAGCTCTCGCTCTTGGTCGGCTGCCCGGAGACCGTCTTCAGGATGAGTTCGAAGATGCGCTGGCCGCACTCCTGGACTAAGGATGGCAATTGACAGTCTTCTAAACGCAAGCTCTCCGCGCGTCCGCGAAGCCTAAGCTAAGATTTTTGAAAAGAAAGATAAGCTCAATACTGCGAGCCCCCAAAAGATTGGCTCGCCGTTCTGGATTGCACCCAATACCCTTTCCTCTATACTGTATCGAAGATGATATTCGTAACGTATCGAGCGCTCTTCCCAGTCCTTTGACACACTATTTTCGTCTAGCGCATCAATTCGATACGTCAGTCGATTCAGGCGGTTTCGCTGCCTAACTTTATCTATAGCCCAAGTCCCGCACACCAGCGTCGCAGATAAAAGAACAGAGATTCTAAAGCGATCGTCCGCAATCCCGTGCGCGCCAACCGCCAACAAAAGGGCCACACAAACCAAACGTCCGAAATAATCTGAGATAGCAAGATGATTTACAATCTGATGAAGTTCGCTAGCCAGCCTTTCGCGCTGCGGATTTAAAGAAGCTGAAGAGCGCTTCCGCCTGATAGAGGGATCTTCGGCCATAACTAACCTTCGTTTAGCTTCAGAGCTAGCTTTTGGATTACGTTGTTGGCGGATTTTCCTTCGTCAAACGCCTCTACCAGGCTCGACTCGAGAACGTAACAATCAATCGTATCTACCCCAAACTTGGCCTGCTGTTTTGATCGAACGAATTCGTTCATTTTTTTCAGGAACGAACTCGCCCTCTTCGGATCTACCCTGTCTCTCTTGTTGGCTACTATGTAAACGGCTTTCAGCTTTCGCTTGAGCGAACGGCTCTTTTGGTAAGTTGAAGAAAGATACTCGAAGAACTCTTCAAGATAGTGACGCGCGTTGTTGTCATCTTTACTCTCCCAAGCGCCAGACATGTCGATGACCACCAAAATTGCATGAGGCTTGTAAGTTTTAGCTAGGCCAGCGTGTGCTTCGGCTGATACTTGTCCCACAGTATCGATCGCCTTTCGGACTTCGAGAGCTAGGGACTTGTCCCGCCCAACTTTGACGGAGAAGGCGGCAGTTTTCTTCACCGTTCGGGTTCGCGTGGTCTCTTGTTCAGCAAATACTCCATACTGGATGTAACGCACCAGGCTGGTCTTGCCCGCTCTGGCCTGCCCAACAACTAGCAGATCCCTTCCTACCCATTTGGACTTAATCCAAGCAAAACCGCGAGGTGTTACCCGCGTAAAGATCTCCATACCAACTTTGATGGCAACGGCTGATGCTGGATCTGGAGGCATGATCTACTCACAGTAAGGATGGTAAAAATATACAACTACAAAATTATTTGTACTTCGACTGAAAAATTTAGCAATATGCAAGCTTATTCGCACGCACCCGATTTGACGCGTCGTCCTAAGGGCCTATTTTCAAGGAATGCTGCGCTCTCCAATGAACAAGCAATAGCACGGCGAAATTGCTCAGCTGGATGCGCCGCCAAATTCGGTACCTCTTGTCCTATAGGCAGGATGAACTGAGCCTGGACGCTTTACCTAGTTCGTCGAGAACTACTCATAGACATACAATATAAAGAACTTAAAAATCTTAGCCGCAGACAGATTACCCACTACATCGTCGCGCCAAGCACCCAGGGCGCGAACTCGGCGCCGCCGAAATCAAAGCTCTCGCTCTTGGTCGGCTGCCCCGAGGCCGTCTTCAAGATCAGCTCGAAGATGCGCTGGCCGCACTCCTGGACGCTCTCCGCGCCTTCGAGGATGGTGCCGCAATTGACGTCCATGTCCTCTTCCATGCGCTTGTACATGGGCGTGTTGGTGGCGAGCTTGATCGAGGGCGCGGGCTTGCAGCCGAACACGCTGCCGCGCCCCGTCGTGAAGCAGACGAGGTTGGCGCCGCCGGCGACCTGCCCCGTTGCCGCCACGGGATCGTAGCCGGGCGTGTCCATGAACACGAAGCCGCGCTTGGTCACGGGCTCGGCGTAGCGCAAGACGTCGACGAGATTGGTGGTGCCGGCCTTGGCCATCGCGCCGAGCGACTTCTCCAGAATAGTGGTGAGACCGCCGGCCTTGTTGCCGGGGCTCGGATTGGCGTTCATCTCGGCGCCTTCGCGCGTCGTGTATTCGTCCCACCAGCGCATCAGGTCGACGAGCTTCTCGCCGACCTCGCGACTGACGGCACGACGGGTGAGCAGATGCTCGGCGCCGTAAGTCTCGGGCGTCTCCGACAGGATCACGGTGCCGCCGTGACGGACGATGAGATCGCTAGCCGCGCCCAGCGCCGGATTGGCCGACACGCCGGAATAGCCATCGGAGCCGCCGCATTGCAGAGCCACGGTCAGCTCGCTCACTGGCACGGACTCACGCTTGACCTTGTTGGAATCCGCGAGCGCTTCACGCACGAAGGCGATGCCGGCTTCCACCGTCTTGCGGGTGCCGCCGACCTCCTGGATGTCCATCGCGCGCAAGCGGCCGGCGAGCTTCTGCTCTTCCATCAGGCCGCCGATCTGATTCACCTCGCAGCCGAGGCCGAGCACGATGACATGAGAGAAGTTCACGTGCCGCGCATAGCCGCCGAGCGTGCGGCGGAGCAATGCCAGCGGCTCGTTCTGCGTCATGCCGCAGCCGGTCTTGTGGGTCAGCGCGACGACGCCGTCGACGTTCGGGAAATCGGCCAGCGGATTGTCGCCGGTGAACGGATTCTTCTTGAAGACGTCGGCGACGAGACCAGCAACATGCGCGCTGCAATTCACCGAGGTGAGGATGCCGATGTAGTTGCGCGTGGCGACGCGGCCGTCAGGACGGCGGATGCCTTCGAAGGTCGCCGGCAGATCGAAATTCGGCGTCGGCTTGACGTCGGCGCAATAGGCGTAGTCCTTGGCGAAATCACCCATGCCGCAGTTCTGCACATGCACGTGCTGGCCTGGCGCGATCGGAATGGTCGCAAAGCCGATGATCTGGCCGTAGCGGATGACAGGCTCGCCCAATGCGATCGGCTTGATCGCGACCTTGTGGCCGGAGGGAATGCGCTCGACCGTGGTGACGCCGTCGGCCACGACCGTGCCCGGCGGCAGGCTCGCGCGCGCGATCAGCACGCCATCATCGGGATGCAGGCGGATGACGGGGCTGATGGTCATGGCAGGTCTCCTTGGGTCTTCAAGTATCGTGCCCCGGACGCAGCGCAGCGTGAAACGGTGCGCTGCTGAGCCGGGGCCTAGTTGTCACATCATGTGCTTCGCTGGCTTCTGGGTCCCCGCTCTGCGAAGCGGCGCTATGCGCCGCATCGCGTCCGGGACACGAGAGCTCAGGCCTTGCCGCCGGAATCCTTGCGGGTCGCGTTGACCTGCATCTTGGCGTAGGTGGTCATCAGGCCGACTTCGTTGGACAGCGTCACCAGCTTGAAGCCCATGTTGATGGCGCGCGCCGCGCCTTCAGCGCCGCTGCAATGGATGCCGGGGTTGAGGCCGCGCTTGCCGCATTCCTTGATGATCTTGTCGTAGATCGCGAGGATCTCGGGCTCGCTGCGGTCGAGCTTCGGCTCGAGGCCGTAGGAGAAGCCGAGATCGGACGGGCCGATATAGACGCCGTCGATGCCCTCGACGTCGAGGATCGCTTCCATGTTCTCGACCGCGGTCTTGGTCTCCATCATCGGCAGCAGGATGGTGTCGGCATTCGCGGTCTTCTGGTAGGAGCCGGCGGTGCCGTACATGCCGGCGCGGATCGGGCCGTTGGAGCGGACGCCCTGCGGCGGATATTTGGAATAGGAGACGAGGTTCTTGGCTTCCTGCGCCGTGTTGACCATCGGGCAGATCACGCCATAGGCGCCGCCGTCGAGCACCTTGCCGATGATGCCGGGCTCGTTCCAGGGCACGCGGACCATCGGGGTCACGGGATGCTTGTCCATCGCCTGGAAGCACTGCACCATCGACAGATAGTCCTGCACGCCATGCTGCATGTCGACGGTGACGCTGTCGAAGCCGCATTGCGCGATCATCTCGGCCGAGAAGCCCGAGGGAATGGCCAGCCACGCGTTGACCACGGCCTTGCCCGACTTCCAGATTTCCTTGACCTTGTTCGCCACGTTGCCTTCCTTCTTTGTTGTTGGGCCTTCGTCACCATGACGAGCGCCGCGACAGCACGACACCGCTGTTACCGCGATCCGGCTCGCCGCGCTACGTTCGCAATGACGCAAGACCTATGCGCTCGCCCGCAGGGTGCGGGCCTCGCGGGCGGCGACTGTATCGCCGCCCGGGTTCATCCGGCAAGGGGATGCCTTTCAAGGCGCTCGGCCGGGGTTTCCGCTCGGAAACGGCATCCCGATGACGGAACCCCGGGGCTAGGCACTCACCTTGGCATGGCCGCCGAGATAGGCGGCGCGGATGGCTTCGTTGCCCCAGAGTTCGTCGGGCTTGCCGCCGAGAACGATGCGGCCGGTTTCGAGAACATAGCCGTAATCGGCGACCGACAGGCCCATGCGGGCGTTCTGCTCGACCAGCAGGACCGTGGTGTTGCGCCGGATCTCGGAGATGATCTTGAACACGGCCTGCACGATCACGGGCGCTAGCCCAAGCGAGGGCTCGTCGAGCAGCAGCAGCCGCGGCTTGGCCATCAGCCCGCGCGCGACCGCCACCATCTGGAGCTGGCCGCCGGACAGCGTCCAGCCGAGCGCATTGGTGAACTTGCGGATATCAGGGAACAGGTCAAACATCGCGTCCGCCTCGCGCGAGATCTCCGAGGTCGGCGCCCGGCGATTGGAGGCGCCGAGCATGATGTTCTCTTTCACGGTGAGACCCGGGAAGACGCGGCGACCTTCGGGCACGTGGCTGATGCCCATACGGACGATCGCTTCCGGGCCGAGACCCGCGATCGACTTGCCGTCGTACAGGATGTCGCCGGACGTCGGCTTGGCGAGACCGGAGATGGCGCGCAGGGTCGTGGACTTGCCGGCGCCGTTGGCGCCCAGCAGCGTCACGACCTGCCCCTCCTCAACGACGCAGGTGACGCCGCGCAGCGCTTCGATCTCGCCGTAGCGGACCACCAGATTGCGGATTTCGAGCAACGGCATCATTCGCTCCCGAGATAGGCGGAGACGACGTCGGGATGACGCAGCACGGCCATGGATTCGCCGTCCGCGATGCGGCGTCCGAAGTTGAGCACGGTGATGTGCTGGGCCGCTTCCGAGACCAGCGTCATGTCGTGATCGATGATCAGGATGGTGAGCCCTTGCGCTGCGATACGCTTGAGCAGCTCATGCAGCTCGAGTTTTTCGGTCGAGTTCAAACCGGCCGCGGGCTCGTCGAGCAGGAGCAGCGTCGGATTCGAGGCGAGCGCGCGTGCGATCTCGATCAGGCGCTGGTGGCCGTAGGAGAAGCTCGAGATCAGCTCGTTGGCACGGCTGCCGAGGCCGACGAAGGTCAGCGCCTCCATCGCGCGCTCGGTCAGGGCGTCGTCGCCCTTCCCCACCATGGTGTTGCCGGGCCGCTCGGCGCCGATCTCGACATTCTCCAGCGCCGTCATCGAGCGGAACAGGCGGATGTTCTGGAACGTGCGGCCGAGACCAGAGGCCGTGCGCTGATGCGGCGGCATGTCGGTGATATCGGTGCCGTCGAGCACGATCCTGCCGGACGTTGCCTGGTACAGACCCGAGAGCACGTTGAGCGTGGTGGTCTTGCCCGAGCCGTTCGGCCCGATCAGCGCATGCACGCCGCCGCGCTTCACGGCGATATCGACGCCGTCGACGGCCTTGAGGCCGCCGAAATATTTCGAGAGACCGGTGACTTCCAGCACGGTGTCGCCGCCGGTCATCGCCGGCTTCAACTGCAAGGCACCCGCGACCGGAGGCGCCGCGAGCTTGGCGCGCCAGCGCGTGAAGGCATCGGCGACAAAACCCCAGATGCCGTCGGGCATGAAACGGATGATCAGGATCACGAACAGCCCGTAGATCGCCAGATACAGACCCGGCACGCTCTTGAGGAAGCGCAGCCATTCCGGGATCAGGATCAGCAGGCCCGTGCCGATCGCCGAGCCGATCGGCGAAGCCACACCGCCGAGCAGCGACATGGTCAGGAACACGATCGATTCCGCGAAGGAGAACTGATCGGGGCTGACATAGGCGAAGCCGCCGGCGAACAATCCGCCGGCGAGACCACCGAGCAGTGCGCAGAGCGCGAACGCGTAGATCTTGGTGCGGAAGACGTCGATGCCGTTGACGCCGGCCGCAAGCTCGTTGTCGCGCACCGCGCGCATGGCGCGGCCGAGTTTGGTGTCGGAGAGATGCCAGACCAGATAGCCGACGATCGCCAGCATCGCGACACAAAAGGCGAGATAGCTCTGCGAGGTCTGGAACAGGTCGGGCCGCTTGATGTTGGAGACGCCGTCGGGGCCGTGCGTCAGCCAGATCGCGTTGATCATCACCAGCGTGACGATCTGCTGGAACGAGATCGTGACCATCGCAAGGTAGTGCCCGCCGAGCCGCAGGGTCGACATGCCGAGGAAGGCGCCGGCGAGCAGCGAGATCAGGCAGCCACCGACCAGGCACAGCCAGAAGCTGACATGCAGATCGGTCGTTCCGATGCCTACCGCATAGGCGCCGAGGCCGAAGAATGCGGCCTGCGCCAGATTGATCTGGCCGCACAGGCCGAGGACTACCGACAGCCCGAACACTGCGATCGAGAACGTGGTGGCCTGGAGCAGGATGTTGTGGACGTATCCGTCGAAGCGCATGTTGGCCGCGAGCGCGACCAGGATCGCCGCACCGATGAAGTACGGCAGGTGCCGGATCACGAGCGGCTTCGAACGGACGGCGGGCGCCGGAATCGGCATGTTGTCGCTGGGTGCGCTCATGCCTTCTCCGCCACGCGTTCGCCGAAGATGCCTTGCGGCCGGAAGATCAGGAAGGCGACCAGCACCAGGAAGGCGAAGCCGTCCTTGTAGGGCACCGAGATATAAGCAGCACCAAAGGTTTCGATCACGCCGAGCGCGAGGCCGCCGATGATGGCGCCGGCGACGTCGCCGAAACCGCCGATGATGGTGGCCGCGAACGCCTTGAGCGCGATGGTCGAGCCCATCTGGATCGAGACGAACAGCACCGGGGCGACGAGGATGCCGGCAAGGCCGCCGAGCACCGCCGAATAGATGAAGGTGATCATGATCATGGTGGAGACGGAAATGCCGAGCAACGAGGCCATTTCCTTGTCCTGCGAAGTCGCCTGCAGCTTCTTGCCGAGCAGCGTCTTCTCGAAGAACCAGAAATTGAAGATCACGAGGCAGATGGTGACGCAGATGATCAGCAGATACTGGCTGTCGAGATAGACCGGGCCGACCTGGATGCCGGGCGTTTCAAACCAGCCTTCCAGCACCTGCGGCTGCGGGCCGTAGATCGCGAGCACCGAGTTCGCCAGCAGGATCGAGGCGCCGATGGTGGCGATGATCACGGGCAGATAGGTGCGGTGACGCAGCGGATAATAGACGCCGAGATTGAAGACGACGCCGAGCAGCGCCATGCCGAGCAACGCGACGATGAAGGCCGCCCAATAAGGCAGACCGGCTTCGACCGCGACCACCATCAGATAGGCCGCGACCATGGAGAATTCGCCTTGGGCAAAATTCACCACGTTGGTGGCACGGAAGATCAGCACGAAGCCGAGCGCGACCAGCGCGTAGACGGCGCCGATACCGATGCCGGTGAAGAGGAGCTGTAGGGCGAGATCCATGACAAGCTTCTGTTGGAGGTCAAATAGGTTCGACAAAAGACGCCACGACCTCCCCGACCGGCATCGGGGAGGTCGCTTCCACGTCAGTCGTTGAACTCGATGTGCTTGTCGAAGACGATCTTGCCCTTCTCGTTCTTCACGATGTTGTAGCCGTGGAGACCGTCGCCGTTCTGGTCGAAATTGTATTCGCCCTCGGCACCCGGGAACTTCTTGATCGCGAGGATGGCTTCGCGGATCTTGGCCGGCTCGGTGCTGCCGGCCTTGTTGATCGCCGCCGACAGGACGTTGATCGCATCGAAGGTCCATGAGCTCTGGTTGTCCGGCGCAACCTTGACGGCATCGCGGTAGATCTTGCCGAACGCCTTCGAACCCTCGCTGGAATCCTCGGCATAGTCGGCGACGCCATAGGTATTGTAGAGCGCAGGGCCGGCGAGCTTCAGCGCGGTAATGTTGACGATCGAGGGCGAGCCGACCCAGGGGATGTTCACGCCGAGCTGTCGGAGCTGGCGGGCGAAGATGCCGAGGTCGTTCTCGAACGTGAAGTAGGAGCCGAGAATCTCGGCGCCGGACTGCTTGATCGCGAGCACGACCGGCGTGAAATCCTGGCTCTGGTTGGCATAGCCCTGATCGAAGGTCGTGCAGCCGAGCTTCTCGAGCGCACCGGTGAGCGCATTGCCGCCGGCGGTGCCGAACGCGTCGGTCGAATGCAGTACGGCCCACTTCTTCTTGCCGAGCGTGTTGACGCCGAATTCGGCGATGACGCGGCCGGAATAGCTGTCATTGGGGCGGAAGCGGAACAGCCACTGATTGTCCATATGCGTGAGTTTCGGATCGGTGCCGCCGATCATCACGGGCTTGCCGAGCTTGATGACGTCAGGCGCCATCGCGTGCACCTGGGTCGAACGGATCGAGCCGAGGAACCCGACAATATCAGGCTGAGACGCGAGCTTCGAGAAGGCGAGCACGATGCCGGGATTGGTGGTCTGATCGTCCTCGACGATCAATTCGCCCTGCTTTCCCAAAATACCGCCGGCCTTGTTGACGGCTTCGAGCGCGAGCTTGGCGCCCTTGATGGCGTAACCGCCGGACTCGGCGGCGGGGCCGGTGACGGGCGCGCACATGCCGATCTTGATGGTGGCACCCTGCGCATTCGCGCTCTTGATGATGTACGGAGCGGCAATGCCGGCAGCAATTCCGGCCGCGAAGTCGCGTCTCGTCAGTCTCATTCATTCCTCCCTGGGGCCGGGCATCCTTGTCGGCCCTTCTTGTCTTTGCTCTGTTTGGCTCTATCGCTGAATACAGAGCCGGATGCTAGTTACGAATTCTGCCGATACGAGTAAATTGAAATTGCGCTGACATCGACTAAGTGCGCAGAGCGCGCACCCAATAGTGATGAACACCCGCGACGGCTGTCTATTCTCGGCGATTTTTGAAGGGCTTTTCGTGACGAACGCCCTGCCCGCGCGTTATGCAATGACGACAGTCATGCGTAGCGGGAAAGTGATCATGCAAATTTGCCGTTACGTTTCGTCCGTCACGTCGTCACTTGCGTCGCTGGAAGCAAGACACACCTCCAACTGCCCGAGCATCTCCTGCAGCTCGGCGAGCTTGCGTGCGCCGAACCGTCGCGTGATCTCCGCATAAATCGCCTCAGAGGATGGCGCGACCGAAGCCATCAGCTTCACGCCCTCCTTCGAGATCGAGACCATGCTGCGACGCTGGTCCGTCTTCGCGGTCTGGCGCTCGATCAGATTGCGCGCCTCGAGATCGCGCAGGATGCGCGACAGGCTCGGGCCGAGCAGGAACGCCGTGCGCGCGAGTTCCGTGACCTCGGCAGCCTCGATGGAGGCCAGCGCGCGGAGGATGCGCCATTGTTGCTCGGTCAGGCCATGCTCGCGCAGATTGGGCCGAAACTGCCGCATCACGGCCTCGCGCGCCCTGAGCAGCGACATCGGCAGCGAGCGCGAGAAATCGCGCATCGGCACCTGGCGCGCGGCAGGTGCGCTTGCGTTCGCGGGATCAGCCGGTCTCTTCGTCATGACATCCCTTCAAGCCCGCAAATGTTTGCAGTGCAGCAAGGCCAGATTCTGTTTGACGCATTCACTTAACATGTTAAGTATTTCCCGGCACCACCAATTTGGCCGATCACAGATGTCGCTTTCCAACGACGATATCCAGTCTTGCGCGAACCGTCTGCATCAGGCGGAGAAGACCCGCACGCAGATCCGGCAGCTCTCGCAGGATTTCCCGGGGATCACCATCGCAGACGCTTACGCGATTCAGAAGGCCTGGGTTGACGTCAAGATCGCCGAGGGGGCCATCGTCAAAGGCCACAAGATCGGCCTGACCTCGAAGGCGATGCAGAGCGCGCTTGGCATTAACGAGCCGGATTCCGGCATGCTGCTCGACGACATGTTCTTCGCCGACGGCGGCGTCGTCCCGACCGAGCGCTTCATCGCGACGCGTGTCGAGGCCGAGCTCGCCTTCGTCATGAGCAAGCGGCTCTCGGGTCCTGATTGCACGATGTTCGACGTGCTCAACGCCACCGACTTCGTGGTGCCGGCGCTGGAGATTCTGGATACGCGGATCGAGCGCATCGATCCCAAGACCAAGGCGACGCGAAAGATCTTCGACACCATCGCCGACAACGCCGCCAATGCCGGCATCGTGCTCGGAGGACGACCGATCCGTCCGCTGGACGCCGATCTGCGCTGGATCGGCGCGCTGTGCTTCAGGAACGGTCAGCTCGAAGAAACCGGCCTTGCCGCCGGCGTCCTCAATCATCCCGCGACCGCGGTGGCGTGGCTCGCCAACAAGATCGCGCCGCACGGCCTCGCGCTCGAACCGGGACAGGTCGTGCTCGCCGGCTCCTTCATCCGCCCGATCGAGACCCGCAAGGGCGACACAATTCAAGCCGATTATGGCGCCTACGGCTCGGTGAGCTGCTACTTCGCGTAAAGCAACAAGACGACACAGGGAGTGAAACCGCGATGCCGCATTTCACGATCGAATATTCAGCCAATCTCGATGGCCGCCTCGACATCGGCGCCGTCTGCGAAGTCGTGCGCAAGGCGGCGGTCGAGACCGGCATCTTCCCGCTCGGCGGCATCCGCGTCCGCGCCATCCGCTGCGAGCATTATGCGATTGCGGACGCGCGGAACGACTACGGTTTCCTCGACATGGTGCTGCGCATCGGCGAGGGCCGCGACCTCCCTACGCGCCAGAAAGCCGGCGAACACGTCTTCCAGGCGCTCTCGAAACATCTCGATCCCGTCTTCACCGCCAGCAAGTTCGCCCTCTCGTTCGACATGCAGATCAACGACAAGGACACCAGCTGGAAGCGCAACAACATCCACGACGCCTTGAAAGTGGAGACCGCACATGGATAAGCCCACCCCGAAAGGCGACGTCTTCCAGGTCAACCGCGACCGCGCAGCCCCGCTGCTGAAGACGCTGCGTGCCGACGGCATCGGCCACATGATCGACGGCAAGATCGTGCCATCGATATCAGGCGAGACGTTCGAGACGAAGTCGCCGGTCGACGGTGCCGTGCTTGCAAGCGTCGCGCGCGGCAATGCCGAGGACATCGATCGCGCCGCGACAGCAGCCGCGCTCGCGTTCAAATCCTGGCGCGACATGGGGCCGGCGATGCGGAAGAAGCTGCTGCATCGCGTCGCCGACGCCATCGAGGACAACGCCGAAGACATCGCGGTGCTCGAATGCATCGATACCGGGCAGGCGTATCGGTTCATGGCGAAGGCTGCCGTTCGCGCAGCCGAAAACTTCCGCTTCTTCGCCGACAAGTGCGCCGAGGCGCGCGATGGCCAGAACACGCCGAGCGACGAGCACTGGAACATCTCGACCCGCGTGCCGATCGGCCCGGTCGGTGTGATCACGCCGTGGAACACGCCGTTCATGCTCTCGACCTGGAAGATCGCGCCTGCGCTGGCGGCCGGCTGCACCGTCGTGCACAAGCCGGCGGAGTGGTCGCCGGTGACGGCCGCCATTCTCGCAAAACTCGTCAAGGAAGCCGGCGTGCCCGACGGCGTGCTCAACACCGTCCATGGCTTTGGCGAAGAGGCCGGCAAGGCGCTGACCGAGCATCCCGCCATCAAGGCGATCGGCTTCGTCGGCGAGAGTGCGACGGGCTCCGCGATCATGGTTCAGGGCGCACCGACTTTGAAGCGTGTGCATTTCGAGCTGGGCGGCAAGAACCCTGTCATCGTGTTCGACGACGCCGATCTCGACCGCGCGCTCGATGCGGTCGTGTTCATGATCTACTCGCTCAACGGCGAGCGCTGCACCTCCTCCAGCCGTCTGTTGATTCAGGCCAGCATCGCCGAGAAATTCGTGGAGAGGCTGACCGCGCGCGTGAAGGCGCTGAAGGTCGGCCACCCCCTCGATCCCGCTACCGAAATCGGGCCGCTGATCCACGAGCGGCATCTCGCAAAGGTCTGCTCCTATTTCGACGTCGCGCGGCAGGACGGCGCGACCATTGCGGTCGGCGGCAAGGCCTATGACGGCCCCGGCGGCGGACATTATGTCGAGCCGACGCTGGTGACCGGCGCGAACGGCAAGATGCGCGTGGCGCAGGAGGAAGTATTCGGCCCGTTCCTGACGGTGCTGCCATTCAAGGACGAGGCGGACGCGATCGAGATCGCCAACGACATCCGCTATGGCCTCACCGGCTATGTCTGGACCAACGATGTCGGCCGGAGCTTGCGCGTCGCCGACGCGCTGGAGGCCGGCATGATCTGGCTGAACTCGGAAAACGTCCGCCATCTGCCGACGCCGTTCGGCGGCATGAAGGCCTCGGGCATCGGCCGCGACGGCGGGGATTACTCGTTCGACTTCTTCATGGAAACCAAGCACGTCTCGCTGGCGCGGGGCACGCACAAGATTCAGAAGCTGGGAATTTAGGGAGACGGTCATTCCGGGGCGTGCGGAGCACGAGCCCGGAATCCACGTCCACCAGCCGGGGTTATGGATCCCGGGCCTGGCCTTCGGGCCATCCCGGGATGACGAGAAGAGAGGGGAAACGCCAATGCCCGTACCGCAACATATCTTCGAGCCGCCCTTCAACATCATCCGCTCGAGCCATGTCGTGCTCGACGTGACCGATCTGAAGCTCAGCCGCGAATTCTATGAGACCACCGTTGGCCTGCATGTCGAGGATGCCGACGACAAATTCGTCTACTTGCGCGCAGCCGAGGAGCACCAGCATCACTCGCTGGTGCTGCGCAAGGCGGCCGCGCCGGCCTGCGCCCGGCTCGGCTTCAAGGTCGGCAACGACGGGGATCTCGACAAGGCCACGGCCTTCCTCTCCGAGAACGGCCTTGGCTACGCCTTCGTCGATCAGCCTTTCCAGGGCCGCACGCTCCAGTTCACCGACCCCTTCGGCTTCCAGATCGAGCTCTACGCGGCGATGGACCGCCGGCCGCATCTCTTGCGCCGCTACGACCTCTACAGGGGATGCCACCCGCAGCGGCTCGACCATTTCAACGTCTTCGCCGCCGAGGTGCAGGACACCGTCGACTTCTATGCCCGGCTCGGCTTCCGCCTCACCGAGTATGCGGAAGAGGACGGGCCGAACGGCCGGATCGCCGCGGCGTGGATGCACCGCAAGGGCAATGTCCACGATTTTGCCATCACCAACGGCAAGGGCCCTCGCCTGCACCACTTCGCCTACTGGACACCGACGGCGATGAACATCATCCATCTCTGCGACGTCATGGCTTCCCAGGGTTTTGTGAAGAACATCGAGCGCGGCCCCGGACGCCACGGCATCTCGAATGCGTTCTTTCTCTATGTCCGCGATCCCGACGGACATCGGCTCGAGCTCTACACCAGCGACTACTTTACCGGCGACCACGACCACAAGCCGCTGCGCTGGTCGCTGCGCGATCCGCGCCGCCAGACGTTGTGGGGCGCGCCCGCGCCGCGTTCCTGGTTCGAGCAGGGCTCGCCGTTCGCAGGGCAAACCGTGCGTGAGCCGAAATTCGTGGCCGACGTGCTGGTGGCGGATTAGGCCATGAAGCTCCCCCGACTCGCCACATATTCCGTCAAGGGTGATACCAGCTACGGCGCCGTCCTGGAGGGCGGCATCGTCGATCTCTCCGCGCGCTACGCCAAGGACTATCCGACTCTGCGCGACGTGATCGCCGCCGGAAAGCTGGTGAGCTTCGCCGAGGAAGCCGCTGGCCGCACGCCGGACCACGCACTCGCCGACATCACCTGGCTGCCGCCAGTGCCCGCGCCGGAAAAAATCATCTGCATCGGCGTCAACTACCCCGATCGTAACGCGGAGTACAAGGACGGCCAGGACGCGCCGAAATATCCGAGCATGTTCATGCGCTCGCCCCGCTCCTTCGTCGGCCATGACACGCCACTGGTGCGCCCGCGCGCCTCCGCGCAGCTCGATTATGAAGGCGAGATCGTGCTGGTGATCGGCAAGCCGGGCCGGCACATTGCGGAGAGCGCCGCGCTCGACCACATCGCAGCGCTGACGCTCTGCAACGAAGGCTCGGTGCGCGACTGGCTGCGTCACGCCAAGTTCAACGTGACGCAGGGCAAAAACTTCGATTCCAGCGGCAGCCTCGGCCCGTGGCTGGTGCCCTACATCAGGGAAGCGCAGCTCGCCGACATCAGGCTGACCACGCACGTCAACGGCGAGCTCAGGCAGGACGACCGTACCAGCCGGCTAATGTTCCCGTTCCGCTATCTGATCAGCTATATCTCGACCTTCGCAACGCTCGTTCCCGGTGACATCATCGTGACGGGCACGCCGACCGGCGCCGGTGCGCGGTTCGATCCGCCGCGCTATCTGAAGCCGGGTGACGTGATAGAAGTCGCGGCCGAAGGCATCGGATCCTTGCGCAACGGTGTCGTCGACGAAGCCTGACCAACAACGCGAATGGAATGAAACAATGACCACCCTCACCGGCGGCGAAGCGATCGTAAGCGGGCTCGTCGCCCATGGCGTCGACACCGTGTTCGGCCTGCCCGGCGCGCAGGTCTACGGCCTGTTCGATGCCTTCCACCAGGCCCAGCTCAAGGTGATCGGCGCGCGGCACGAGCAGGCCTGCGGCTACATGGCGTTCGGTTATGCGCGCTCCAGCGGCCGGCCCGGCGTGTTCAGCGTGGTGCCCGGCCCCGGCGTGCTCAACGCCAGCGCGGCGCTGCTGACCGCCTTTGGATGCAACGAGCCGGTGCTGTGCGTCACCGGCCAGGTGCCGACGCAGTTCCTGGGCAAGGGGCGCGGCCATCTGCACGAGATGCCGGACCAGCTCGCGACCCTGCGCACCTATGTGAAATGGGCGGATCGGATCGAAACGCCCGGCAACGCGCCGATTACGGTCGCACGGGCGTTCCAGGAGATGACGTCCGGCCGGCGCGGCCCCGCCTCGGTCGAGATGCCCTGGGACATCTTCACCCAGCGCGCTGACACGGCCGCCGCGCAGGTGCTGGAGCCACTGCCCGCGCCGCGGCCCGATCCAGATCTCATCAAGCAGGCTGCCGCGCTGATCAAGAGCAGCAAGGCGCCGATGATCTTCGTCGGCAGCGGCGCGATCGAGGCGCGCGACGAAGTCCTCGAGCTTGCCGAGATGATCGACGCGCCCGTCGTTGCCTTCCGTAGCGGCCGCGGCATCGTCTCCAATGCGCACGAGCTCGGGCTCACCATGGCCGCCGCCTATAAACTGTGGCCGAAGACCGATCTCATGATCGGCATCGGCTCGCGGCTGGAGCTGCCGACCATGTCGCGCTGGCCGTTCCGCCCCGACGGGTTGAAGAGCATCCGCATCGACATCGATCCGGTCGAGATGCGGCGCTTCATCTCGGACACGGCCATCGTCGCCGATGCCAGGGCCGCAACCGCCGACCTCGCTGCTGCCGTCAGCAAGGCCGGCTACAGCAAGACCGCCGGCCGCCGCGCCGCGATCCGTGAGGCGACTGCGACCGCGCTGGCGGAAATCCAGCGCATCCAGCCGCAGATGGCGTATCTGAACATTCTGCGCGAGGTGCTGCCGGCAAACGCGATCGTCACCGATGAACTGTCGCAGTTCGGCTTCGCCTCCTGGTATGGCTTCCCGATCTATGAGCCGCGCACCTTCATCACCTCGGGCTATCAGGGCACGCTCGGCTCGGGCTTCCCGACCGCGCTGGGTGCCAAGGTCGCCAATCCCGACAAGCCGGTGGTGGCGATCACCGGCGACGGCGGCTTCATGTTCGGCGTACAGGAGCTTGCCACCGCCGTGCAGTTCAACATCGGCGTGGTGACGCTGGTGTTCAACAACAACGCCTACGGCAATGTCCGCCGCGACCAGCGCGAACGATTCGACGGCCGCGTGGTGGCGTCAGATCTGGTCAATCCTGACTTCGTCAAGCTCGCGGAGTCCTTTGGTGTCGCATCCGCGCGCGTCACCGCACCGGACCAGTTCAAGGCGGCGATGGAGAAGGCGCTCGCGCATGGCGGGCCGTACCTGATCTCGGTCGAGGTGACCAGGGATTCGGAAGTCAGCCCCTGGGCGTTCATCCACCCGCCGAAGCCTTGAGGTGACCACCCCCCTGTAACCGCGCCGCCGCGATCACCAGCAAGCCGGCGCCTGCGACCGACCAGCAGGCGACCGGCGCCCAATGCAGCAACGGCGCGTAGTCCGGCATCTTCTGCAAGCCGCCGGCGACGGCGGCCATGCGCGCGAAGGTGCCGAGGGCCAGCGCCGAGAACACGAGCCCCGTGACCTTTCCCTCCGCGCCGGTCGAGCCGATGGCAAGCGCGGCCGAGATCGCGCTCATCAGCATGCAGCCCCACGCCGCTCCGGCGAGAAATTGCGCGGCGATCAGAACGTTGAGGCTACCGGCGAATTCGGCCGCAGCGATCGCGACCGCTCCGAGCAATCCGGCCGCGCCCATCACGATCAGGCCGCCGCGGTGCTTGACGACGAGGCTCGCCGGAAACATCGCGATGTTGAAGCCGATCCAGAACACCGGCATCAGCCATGGCAACTCGTCGGGCCTCGCAAAACGCAGATAGAACGGCGCGCTGTTCATGGCGAAGTGCAACTGATAGCCGAGCGCGAGCGCCACCATCGCGACGATGAAAGCGATCGGCACGAGGCCCAGCGGCTTTGCCGCCTCGGCCGGTGTCGGCGGCACGGTGTCGCGCGCGACATCATGTTCGATGCGCGACAGCCCCAGCGCCGTGAGCAGCAGCACGGCGCTGGAGATCACGAACGGCAGCCGCGCATCGTGCTCGCGCATCACCACACCGAGATAGGGCGAGACCGCGCCGGCGACGCCATAGCCGAGCATCGCGAGCGCGGCGAGGAACGGCACCTGCGGCCGCGCGCGGTACTTGCCGAGCAGGGTCAGCGGCGGCGCGCGCAGCGCGGATGACGCGACCGACCACACCACGATCAGCGCGATGAACCAGCCCTGCGCGGCAGCGCCGCCTCCGGCGACGAAGGGCAGCGCGACGAATGCGGCGCAGGAGATCGCGGCCACGAGCCCGACGAACAGGCCAAGCCTGCCGACATGGGGCGCGAGCTTGTCGGCGGCGATCCCCATGGCGGTGTCGGCGATGGTGAAGATCGCCTGGTCCAGCATCAGGATGAGGATGACGGCGGATGGCGCGATGCCGACTTCGGCGGCGAGCTTTGGCAGATAGATGACGTAGGTGGTCCAGCCCAGCGAGAATACGAGTTGCAGCGCGGCGAGATAAAGGCCGGTGCGGTTGGCCGTCCCGCTGTGGGCCGAGAGCTGTGTTGTCGTCATATCGCCGCCTCCCCGTCCCGAGCTTAGACGAGTGGGGGCTGCGAGAAAACGTGTCAACGCGTCCTTCGGAAGGTCAAATTGATTCGTTTCCGCCCGAGCAGCGCGTGCTCGCCCTCGGCGAGCGGCGCGACGCCGTGATAGGCGAGCCGGCTGGCGCCGCCCCAGACCACGACGTCGCCATGGACGAGCCGGAAGCGCCGCGGCTTGTCGGCGCGCGCCATGCCGCCGAACAGGAACGTCGCTGGCAGGCCGAGCGAGACCGAGACGATTGGCGCCGAATAGTCCAGCTCGTCCTTGTCCTGATGCAGCGACAGCCGCGTGCCGGGCTCGTAGCGATTGACGAGGCAGGCATCGGGCGCAAAGCCGGCAAAGCCGCCCTGCTCCGCCGCGCTGCGGGCGAGATCGCGGAGCACCGGCGGCATGACTGGCCACGGCGCGCCGGTGCGCGGATCGATGGGATCGTAACGATAGCCGGTGTGATCGGTGATCCAGCCGCGCTCGCCGCAATTTGTCATCGCCACCGACATCAGATGACCGCCGGGCGTGGTCATGCGACGGAACGGCGACTGCGCCACGATGGCGCGCACCGCTTCGATCAGCTCGCTCTCGATCGGCTTGACGAAACCGCGCAGCAGCACGGCACCGTCGGCGATCTCCTCACGCGACGGCTGGGCCTCGGCGACATTGTCGAACAGATCAGCCGTCAATAGCAGCGCTCATTTGGCATCATGAAAGATCACACCCAGGGTATGGCGCCGGCCAGAGCGAATCCGGCTGACGCCATGGCGGAGATTAACGCGGTAGGTGCCGCGTGTCCCCTGCACCGGGCGGTGATGCACGGCGAAAGCGACGGCGTCGCCCTGCGCGAGCGGCACCACCTCGGCGCGGGACTGCATGCGCGGGCGCTGCTCGGTCAGCACGAACTCGCCGCCGGCGAAATCGCGGCCGGGCTCGGAGAGCAGGATCGCGACCTGGAGCGGGAACACGTGCTCGCCATAGAGGTCCTGGTGCAGGCAATTGTAGTCGCCGGCCTCATATTGCAGCAGCAGCGGCGTTGGCCGCGCCTGCCCCGCTTCGTGGCAGCGTTTCAGGAATGCGGCATGCGAGGCGGGATAGCGGATGTCGATCCCCATCGCCTCGTTCCAGCGGCTGGCGACGCCTTGCAGATGCGCATAAAGCGCCGGGCGCAGTTGCGCGATCAGGTCGGGCAGCGGATAGGAGAAATACTTGTATTCACCGCGGCCAAAGCCATGGCGGCCCATAACGATGCGGCTGCGGAAGTTGGCGTCGTCGGGGTAGAGCGCGGCGACCGCGCGGCATTGCTCGGGGGTGAGCAGGTTCTTCAGGACGGCGCAGCCCTGGGTGTCGAGTTCGGCGGTGATTTGAGGCCAATCGAGGGCATCGATGTGCGCGGCGAGGTCGACCGCCATGTTAACAGCAGCGGGAGCACGTTTCGCAATTGCCATAGCGACATCCTATCCACATCCGTCATTCCGGGGCGCGCCCTCTAGGGCGCGAGCCCGGAATCCATACTCCCGATCGTGGTTATGGATTTCGGGCTCGC
>NZ_AKIY01000326.1 GCF_000282615.1 Bradyrhizobium sp. YR681
GGCGCAGCGGCTCGCCCGCCAGCCGGCCGGCGCGCTCACCGCCACCAAGAAGCTGATGCGCAACGGCGAGGCGCTGGTCGCGCAGATGCAGGCCGAAGGCGAGCAGTTCGCCCAGCGCCTGCGCACGGCGGAAGCGCGCGAAGCGTTCACGGCCTTCGCGGAGCGCCGCCCGCCGGATTTCACCAAGGTTGCCTGATTTCGCTAGCCTTTAAATGCTCCAGACCGGGAACTCCCGGCAATTTGACTAAAACCTTAACCGATCCTTGGCATGTCACGATGCAGGGTGGCCGGCAGTACAATGCAGGCCCCTTCGCTCATGGCAATTTTTAAGAGATCGGTAAGCTCGCTTCTCCTGACCTTGATGGCCCTGTTGGCTGCCGGCGCGCTGGCTTCCACGGCGATCCAGATGTTCGGAGCCTTCGGTCGCTACAGCGACAGTCTTGAAACGGCGCGGCTGGCTGCTGCCGACAAGGCGATCTTCCATGGCGTGCTGTCTCTGCGGAACAATCGCGGCGATGCCCAGAGCGCCATCCTCGGCGAGGACGATCCCAAGGCAAAACTCGCCGAAGCCGAGAAGGCCGAGCAGGGCGGCTATGACGGTATCAGCGCCGCGCTCGCCACCATCGAATTCGCCCGCCGCGACGAGCTCGCCGGCACGCTGAAGCAGCGTTGGAGCGAGGCTGCGCCACAGTTCCAGCTGTTCTACGACGAAGCCAAGCGCCCGCGCGCCGAGCGCAAGATCGAGCGGACCAATTCCTGGTACGATGCCGTCACCAAGGTCATCGACACCGCGAACCTCGCCTCCACCGCGGTGTCGAACCGTGCCTGGATGAACGATCCCTATATCGCCCGCATGATCCAGGTCCGCCGCTTCGCCTGGCAGGTGCGCGACCGCTATGGCATCCATTGTTCGTCCCTTCGCTCGAACGTCAACAGCAGCAAGCCGCTCGACGACGCCCAGAAGCGCTCACTGGCGCAATGGGATGGCACGATCACGTCCGGCTGGGCGGGCATGGGCGAGTTGCTCGCAGCGCCTGATGTGAGTGCGGAGCTGGTGACCGCCGCTAAGGAAGCTCAGGCCAAGACGGACGGCGTTCTCAAGCAGATCGGCGATCTCACCAAGAATTTCGACGGCAGCGGCAAGCCCGCGATGCCCGCTTCGGAATGGAATACGTTTTGCCAGTCGCCGTTCCCGCTCATCGTGGGGGTCGCGACCAAGGCGCTCGACCAGTCGATCGCGCGGGCCGAAACCGTTCAGACCAAGGCGCTCACCAATCTCGTCGTGCAGTCGCTCGCGTTCCTGGTCGCGCTCGCCGTGACCCTGGCCGGCGTGTACGTCGTGCGCAATCGCCTGATGCGCCCGGTGCGCGCCATTCTGGACGCCATCGCCCGCATCGGCGCGCGTGACTATGCGACACACGTTCCGCAGTCCAGATATCCCGACGAGTTCGGCACCATGGCCGCCGCGCTCGAAAGCCTGCGCGAAAGCGCGGCGACCGCGGAGCGTCTCGGTCAGGAACGCGAATCGCAGCAGGCGATCCAGCTTGCCCGCTCCGGCACCGTGGATGAGGCGTGCCGCAGTTTCGACGACACCGTGCAGGCCGTCATCCACAGCGTCGCGGCGTCGGCCAGGGAGCTTGATGCGACCGCGACCGATGTGCGCACGCTGGTCTCGGAGTCGAGCAGCCAGACCGCGGCGGTCGCCTCCTCCGCCGAGCAGGCCACCAACAATCTCGAGACCATCGCGGCCGCGACCGAGGAACTCTCTGCGTCCGTCGGCGAGATTTCCGCGCAGGTGCAGTCGAGCGCGCGCGAGGCCCGCGAGGCCGTGTCGCAGGCCGAGCGGACCAACGCGACGGTCGAGATCCTCGACCAGACCGCAAGCCGCATCAGCGAAGTGGTGAAGATGATCCACGCCATCGCCGGCCAGACCAATTTGCTGGCTTTGAATGCCACCATCGAGGCGGCGCGCGCGGGCGAGGCGGGCCGCGGTTTTGCGGTCGTCGCCGGCGAGGTCAAGAGCCTCGCGGCACAGACGGCGACCGCCACCGAGGAAATTTCGCGCCAGGTCGAGGAGATCCAGGGCGCGACGGGCCAGGCCGTGACCGCCATCCGTTCGATCGGCGGCGCCATCAGCGGCATCGACGAGAAGATGACGGCGATTGCCGCTGCCGTCGAACAACAGCGCGCG
>NZ_AKIY01000327.1 GCF_000282615.1 Bradyrhizobium sp. YR681
GCTTGCCGCCACCGCTGGCGGCCGCCAGATCGTGGTCGAGCGCCTGGCAATACATCTCGGCAAAGCGCTTGGTGAGGCCCAGCATCGACACCGGCTCGATCGCCTTGTCGGTCGAGATCATCACCATGGCTCCCGCGCCGGCGGCGAGCGCGGCATCGGCGACGTTGATCGAGCCGAAGATGTTGGTCTTGACGCCCTCGCTCCAGTCGCGCTCGAGGATCGGGACGTGCTTGAGCGCCGCGGCGTGGAACACGATGTCAGGCTTGAACTCGGCCATCAGGCGCATGATGCGCTCGCGGTCGCGGATGTCGGCGATGCGCCCCTCGATCTCGGCCGCCGAGCCGTGTGCGGCCAGCGTCTCCGTGACCGCGTAGAGCGCCGGCTCGGAATTTTCAACGATCAGCAGGCGCGCTGCGCCGAAGGCGACGACGCGCTCGCAGATCTCCGAACCGATCGAACCGCCGCCGCCGGTGACGATGACGGCCTTGCCCCTGATCAGCGCCTCGAGCCGCGCATAGTCGATCTTCTCGCTCGGCCGCAGCAGGAGGTCCTCGACCGCGACGGCGGTAAGGCGCGGCGTGTCGCCGCTCTCCAGCGACGGCATGCGGTTGACGATGACGCCGAGCTTGCGCGCCCGCATCAGGATCGATTCCGGATGCGCGTCAGGCTCGAACGCCGACGGCGTCATCACGACGCGCGCGATCGCCTTGTTGCGCTTGGCGAAGTCGGCGACGACGTCCTCGATATCGTCGATGCCGCCGAGCACCGGCACGTTGCGGATCGACTGGCCGCGATCGGAATTCGACGGCGACAGCACGCCAACTGGCCAGATCCGCTTGATCGCCCCGCTCTCGATGCCGCGCAGCAGCACCTCGGCATCCGCGGCGCGGCCGATCAGCAGCGTCGGCGCGGCATCCTCGCCCCGCGCATGGCGCCGCACCCGCGTGTAGCGGAAATAGCGATAGGTCATGCGCAGCGCGCTGAGGAAGGCGATCTCGAGGAACCAGTAGAGGACGATTGTCACCTTGCCGAGGAAGAAGGCGCCGCGGACATTGGGGGCGACGAAGACGTAGTCGAGCACCAGCAGCGCCACCGTCAGCACCGTGGCGACGCGGATGATGTTCAGCGCGTCGGGCAGCGAGATGAAGCGCCATTTCGTCGTGGTCAGGTTGAAGACGAAGAACACCACCACGCTGAAGGCGAGGAAATAGGGCAGGATCTGGAACAGCAGCGGCAGGCGGTCGTAGAAGAACTCGCCGCCCTCGAAACGCAGATAGAACGCTGCGAACAGCGCCGCCGCGGTCGCCAGCAGGTCGTGGAGCGCGATCAGAAAATTGCGCAAGGTGAGATGCGAAAGACGCGTCATCCGCCGACCGATGAATATCCCGTTGGGTGCAACCTGACCGCGCTGATAACCCATATCAACAAGACTTGCCAGTACAAGGCTTGCCAGCCGCGCGGCCGTTCAGGAACCGGCTTTCCCCGCCTTCGCCTCGGCCTGTTGAGCCCGAAGCACCATGCCGCCGGCAACCCCGACGCCGATGACGTACATCCAGCCCTCGTGGTAGTCGAACAGATGGGAGTTGAACAACGAGGTGAAGACGTTCTGGACCACGACCAGCAGCCCGATCCAGTTGGCGAGCCCGTCGCCGCGGAACAGCAGCAGATGCAGGATCCAGACGGCGTAGAGCACGCCGACGCCGATCAGGCCCCATTGCACGGCGACGTTCAGCGTCTGGTTATGCGGGTTGCCGATCACTTCAGCTGACGCCTGGTAATGGCCGCTCGGGGTGGCGACCTGCTCGAACAGCCCGCGGGTCGAGCCCGTGCCGTGGCCCTTGATCGGCGCCTCCGCGAAGAAGCCGAGCGATTTCCGCCAGAATTCGAGCCGCAGGCCCAGCGAGGTCGGCTCGCCCTTCTCCACATAGCGGGTGTAGTCGCTGGCAAAGGTATCGGCGGTCCTGCGCAATTGCGGCGAGGCCTGCCAAGCGAAGACGGCGCCGACCAGCAGCGCGGCGGAGATGATCGCGATGCTGCGCCAGCGCAGGTGCAGGAGCGCGAACACGCCGAACATGATCGGAACGGTGACGAGCGCGGTGCGCGACACCACCACGAAGGCCATGTTGGCGAAGAAGCCCAGCGCCAGCGCGATCAACAGCGCCGCGAACCCGTAGCGCTTCTGGCGCAGCAGCAGCACGACGGGATAGGCCAGCGCGACCGCGCACAGGGTGAATTCCTGGCTCTGGTTGATGTAGTTCTTGACGAAGATGCCGCGTTCGAGATGGTCGGGCTTCAGCGTCAGGTCGGGATAGAAGACGACCAGCCACGACATCACCGACAACAGCGCGCAGGACACCAGGAAGGCGATGAAGATCCAGTGTCCGCGCGGCGAACGCTCGAAATGATAGAGCAGCACGGGCAGCACGAGCAGCTTGATGGTCGGATTGACCGCATAGAGGCGCGCGCCCCAGGCCGCATCCGACCACAGCGTGCCGACCAGCGCGAGCAGGACCAGCGCGATCGGCGCCGCGGCGATCGGGCGCTTCAGCGATTGCAGGAAGGCGCGAACGTCGAGGAACGGCACCATGCAGACCAGGAACGCGGCATTGAAGATCGCCGCCAGCGAGGTCGACCAGGGCAGCGAGGCCACGGTGAGGATCGCGAACAGGTCGACCGCCTCGCCCCATGCGGCGGGGCTGCGAAAGCGCCGCCACAGCATCTGCCCGGTCGTCTCCCGGGCCAGCGCCGTCGTTTGGCCCGTCACTTGGTCCGTCACTTGGCCCCACCCCGCGCGCGATGGACCAGCGCGGTCGTGCTGAAACCCTGGAGGATGTCGACCAGCACGACCACCCCGCCCGCAGCCTCGACGACCTCGTGGCCGACAACCTGCTCGCGGGTGTAGTCGCCGCCCTTCACCAGCGCGCTGGGCTTGATGCGGGTGATCAAATCGATCGGCGTGTCCTCTTCGAAGATGACGACGAGATCGACGGCCTCTAGCGCCGCCAGCACTTCCGCGCGCGCGCGTTCGTCCTGCACCGGGCGCTCCTCGCCCTTCAGCCGCCGCACCGAGGCATCGCTGTTGAGGCCGACGATGAGGCGATCGCAGGCGCCGCGCGCCGCGGTCAGCACCTTGACGTGGCCGGGATGCAGGATGTCGAAGCAGCCATTGGTGAAGCCGACCCGCAGATCCTGCCTGCGCCATTCGGCGAGCTGCGCGTCGAGCGCGTCAGGCTCGAGCACGATCTTCTCCTCGGCCGCAAGATAGGCGTGCGGCAGGATCTTTCGCCTGAGCTCGGCGGCGCTCACGCTGGCCGTCCCCCGCTTGCTGACCGCGACGGCGGCCGCCGCATTGGCCACGCGCAGCGCCGTATCCCAGCCCGCGCCTGTCGCGAGCGAGACCGCGAGTGCCGCAGCGACGGTATCGCCGGCGCCGGAGACGTCGCGCACCTTCACGGGGACCGCCGGGACATGAACTGCATCGCCATGGCGCGGCACCAGCGTCATGCCGTGCTCGCCCTGCGTGACCAGGATCGCCTCGCAATCGGCCAGCCGCATCACGTCCTCCGAGGCATCGACGATGCTCTGCGACGTGTCGGCGCGGCTTCGGGTGGCTTCGGCAAATTCCTTGCGGTTGGGCGTGAGCAGCGTCGCACCGCGATAGATCGCCCAGTTCAGGCTCTTGGGATCGACGATGACGGGCTTGCCGAGCTTTCGCGCAGCATCGATCGTGTGCCGGATCACGCGCGCCGTCAGCACGCCCTTGGCATAGTCTGACAGCAGCACGATGTCGGCGCGCGCGATCTGCGGCAGGATGGCGTCGATCAGCGCGGTCTCGACGGCGTCGGAGGCAGGCGCCGCCTGCTCCCAGTCTGCGCGCAGCATGTGCGTGGAAAAATGCTCGGAGACGAAGCGGACCTTGCGCGTGGTCGGCCGCGACGGGTCGCACACCAGCACGCTTTCGATTGCACCATATTCGGCCAGCGCCGCGGCGAGCCGCTTGCCCGCATCGTCCTCGCCGACCAGGCCGACGAAGACGCAGCGCGCGCCGAGGGAAGCGACATTGCGCGCGACGTTGCCGGCGCCGCCAATATGGATCTCGCTGCGCTGGGCCGCGATGACGGGCGTCGGCGCTTCCGGCGAGATCCGCGACACCTCGCCATAGACGAACTCGTCCAGCATGATGTCGCCGATGCAGAGCACCGTACGATGTGAGATCGTTTGCGCGAGGGCGTCGAAATCGAGAATGGGCGTCGTCATGATCAAAGGGCCTCAGCGGAAGCGGTCGGGCCGGTCGAGATAATCCCCGACATAGGCCTTCACCGAATCCTCGAGCGTCGTGAAGCCGCCGTTATAGCCGGCACGGAGGAGACGATCGACCTCGCTCTGGGTGAAGTACTGGTAGCTGCCCCGGATGCTCTCGGGCATGTCGACATATTCGATGTTGGGCCTGGCGCCGAGCGCGGCATAGGCCGCCAGCATCAGGTCCTTGAAGCTGCGCGCCTTGCCGGTGCCGACATTGAACAGGCCGGATACCGACGGCGTCGCCAGCAGCCACATGATGACGCGCACGACGTCGTCGACATAGATGAAATCGCGGCGCTGGTCGCCATCGGCGATGCCGTCGCGGTGCGACTTGAACAATTGCACGACACGGCCCGCCCTGACGTCGTCGAAGCGGCGCGCCAGCACGCTCATCATCGTGCCCTTGTGATACTCGTTGGGGCCGAACACGTTGAAGAACTTCAACCCGGCCCATTGCGGCGGAAGCGGATCGCCGTTCGCGGCGCGCTCGGCGACCGCGAGATCGAACAGGTGCTTGCTCCAGCCGTAGAGGTTCATCGGCCGCAGTTTTTTCAGCGCAGGCAGCGAGGCGTCGTCGCCAAAGCCTGCCTCGCCGTCGCCATAGGTCGCCGCCGAGGAGGCGTAGACCAGCGGCACCGCGTTCGCCGTGCACCAGTCCAAGAGGCGCATCGAGAAGCGGAAATTGGTCTCGATCACGAGATCGCCGTCGGTCGCGGTGGTCTCGGAAATCGCCCCGAGATGGATCACGGCATCGAGCCTGCGGCCCTTCAGCCAGTCGGGCAGTTCGGACGGCGGCACGATATCCACAAGCTGGCGCTTGGCGAGGTTCCGCCATTTGCCGTCGCTCCCCAGCAGGTCGCACACCACCACGTCGCTGCGGCCGGAATCATTGAGCGCAGCCACGACATTCGACCCGATAAAACCGGCTCCGCCGGTCACCAGCAACATTCCACCTACCCTGCCCGATCTCTGCGGCCCGATACCTGCCGTAGCGCATCATCTGCCAAAGTGTAAGCATTTTGGGCAGGCGCTTTGGACTCGGCCTCAGCCGGCTTTACCTGCCGGCCCGGAGCGGCTAACCGAACCGCCACATCAGCACGCTTCGGTCCCATTAACGAATGAACATGGATTCGCAATTTAGCGGAGAGACAGATCGGAGCGACACCCGCCCGATCCTGATCATTCCCTATATGTGGATCGGCGATTTCGTCCGGAATCACACCGTGGTCCGGGTCCTCAAAGAGCGCTGGCCGAATCGGCCGGTCGATCTCCTCACCACATCCCTGTGCGCCCCGCTGGTCGACTACATGCCGGGCGTCCGCGCCGGGATCGTCTGGGATCTGCCGCGCGGCCGGCTGGCCGTGGGCCGCCAGTTCGCCCTGGCAAAGCTCCTGCGCGAGCGGAACTACGGCACCGCTCTGGTGCTGCCGCGGACCTGGAAGGCCGCCATCGCGCCCGCGCTGGCCGGCATCCCCGAGAGGGTCGGCTTCGTCGGCGAGTTCCGGTTCGGCCTGCTCAACCGCTGGCGCTGGGGCGAGAAGAAGCTGCCCCGCTTCATCGACAAGAACGCAGCACTGGCCCAGCCTGACGGCGCCCCCCTGCCCCTGGAATGGCCGGTGCCGCAATTGCGGGTCCCGGCCGAGGACATCGTCCGCTGGCGCCAGGCCAACGGCCTCAGCGCCGGCGCCGTGGTGGCGCTGGCCCCCGGCTCGGTCGGGGTGTCGAAGCGCTGGACCTATTATCCCGAGGCCGCCCGCCTGCTGGTCGAGCGCGGGCTGGAGGTCTGGGTGGTCGGCGGCCCCGGGGAAAAGGGATTGGCCCAGGAGATCGTCGCCGCCGGCGGCTCCGGAGTGCGCGACCTCACCGGCACGGACCTGCGCAACGGCGTGTTGGCCATGGCCGCAGCCGGCGTCGCCATCTCCAACGATTCCGGCCTGATGCACATCGCGGCCGCGCTCGGCACGCCCACCATGGGCATTTTCGGCCCGACCAGCCCCTACCTCTGGGCCCCCCTCAACGGCCTCGCCGCGACCGTGGTCCAGGACAAGAGCGTGCTGTCGTGTCAGCCGTGCCAGAGCACGATCTGCAGGATGAACGACCACCGGTGCATGCGGGATATTGCAGCGAGCGAGGTGGTGGGGATTGCGGAGAGGGTGTTGGGGGAAGCGGGGGCGAGGGCCGGGAGCTAGCCGTCGCCCGTCAGAAATGCTTTGGTAGTCCAGCCTGTTTCAGAACCGCATTCGCGGTGTGCCGCGATTTGATGTTGTTATCGACAGTGAAGCGGATACCCGAAATCGGGCTCTGCCAGATCTCGTGATCGCCACGACCTTGCCGGACAAAAAAGCATCCCGCCTTCTCCAGAATTCGTTTCAATTCCGGAGTGAAGCTGTTCATGCAGCTTCTTCTGCTGAGCCGATCCTGATTCGCTTGGAGAAGCTCGCGATCACCTCGACAGGGACGTCGTACCCTTCGGCAGCAGCGTCGTCTTCCAACAGATCGCGAATGAGGCCGGGCAGTTTGGCATCGAGTTCGTCGAGGCTGGCAGCCTCCGCGACAAGGCCCGGGAGGTCCGAGCTCTCGGCAGTCCACACCGATGCTTCGATATCCCAAGTCGCCCTAACGACGATGAGATGGCCCGTTTTCGGCGTTCCTCCTGCGGCGATTTCCGTCATCCGAACAGTCCTCATTGGCCATCGCAACCGCACAGCAAGTCGAGCGTGGCGATGATGGAAGTTTAGACCTGTTTTGCCCGACGTGTCAAACACACTTCGTAAAATCCGCAGATCATTACCCTCTGCTGCCAAGCCTTTGATTTCACTATCGCCGGCTTCTGTGCATGGGGTTGTTTTCGCGGTTTTTGTTTGCGGCCGCACTTCAGAGCAGCGGCCGATAGACCTCGCCAATCCGTGCCGCTTCGGCATCGAGGCTGAACTTTGCCAGCACGCGTGTCCGCCCCCGCTCGCCCATCGCAGTTGCAGCAGCCACGTCGCGCATCAGCGGCTCGACCGCCGCGGCGAGCGCATCGGCATCGCCCGTCGGGATCAGCACGCCCGTCACGCCATCCTCGACCACCAGCTCTGCCGCGCCAGCACGCGCCGCAACGAGCGCACTGCCGGCCGCCATCGCCTCGATCAGCGTCAAGCCAAAACCTTCGTTGCGTGAGGTGAAGGCGTAGATCGTCAGCCGCTGATACCAGCGCTGCACCGCTTCGATCGGCAGTTCGCCGGTGATGACGATGCGCGATTGCAGGCCGGCGGCCTCGATCCGTTTCCTCAGGTCGTTCGCAAACGGCGTCTGCTCCGGCGTGACCTGACCGACGATGACGGCCGTGAAATCCGGATAGCGCGGCAGCAGCCGGCACATCGCATCGACGAACACGTCGGTGCCCTTCTGCGCACGCACGCGGCCGAAGCAGCCGATGGCGTAGCGGCCCGGCAACCCACTTTCGGCGAACGCCGCCGCACGATCGATGGGCGGCGCATAGACATCGGTGTCGACGCCGTGCGGGATCACCGTCGCCTTCACCTTCAGGAACGAGGCCGAGATGTCCGAGGTCGCGATGATCGCGTCCATGCGCCGGATCAGCCAGCGCGTGATCCAGCTGTGGCGCCGCTGTGCCGCCGAGGTAAAGACCAGCTTGAACGGCCAGCCGAGCGCGCGCAGCACGACGCCTGCGATCATCTCGTTGTTGCGCCGGGCGTGCCAGATCAAGGGCCGCTTGCGGCGCCACAATTTCAGCAAATCGCCCACGCTCAGCCGCGAAATCCCCTCCGGCGCGTCCGAGCCGAACCAGGCCGCGCGATACAATTTCGCCAGCCGCGGCGCAACCATCCGGTTGGTCGCGGTGACCCCGGAATAGCGCCTGTGCAGATTTGGCACGATCACGTCGAGATCGCCGGGGGTCTTCGCCACGTCACGCTCCGTTTCGGAAAGCTCCTATACGCAACATTAAGCATAGTGACCAGTTCAGCGCCGCCGATACCCCCTCTTCACCACGCAAACGTTAGCATCCCGCGTTGATCGAAGACGGGTGAGATCATGACTGTGCTAGTCACCGGCGGCGCCGGCTATATCGGAAGTCACACGGTCCTGGCGCTGGCGGAAGCCGGCGAGGACGTCGTCGTGATCGACGATCTCTCGACCGGTTTCTCGGCTTACCTGCCGGAAGGCGTTCCGCTGTTCATTGGCGATGCCGGCGACGAGAACCTGCTCGAAGGCGTGATCGCCCAGCACAACATCGAGAGCATCATCCATTTCGCGGGCTCGGTGGTCGTGCCGGAGTCGATGCGCGATCCGCTCGGCTATTACCGCAACAATTTCATGACCGCGCGCAATCTGCTCAACGTCGCGGTGAAGCGCGGCATTGGCCGCTTCATCTTCTCCTCGACCGCCGCCGTCTACGGCAATCCGGACCTGGTGCCGGTGCCCGAGCACGCGCCGACGCGGCCGCTGTCGCCCTACGGCTCGTCGAAGCTGATGACCGAGATCATGCTGCACGACGTCGCCGCCGCCTATGGCATGCAGTACGTGACCCTGCGCTATTTCAACGTCGCGGGTGCCGATCCGCAGGCCCGCATCGGCCTTGCCACCGTCGGCGCCACGCATCTGCTCAAGATCGCGGTCGAGGCTGCGACCGGCCAGCGCGCCAAGATCGACGTGTTCGGCACCGACTATCCGACCCAGGACGGCAGCTGCATCCGCGACTTCATCCACGTCACGGACCTCTCGCAGGCCCACCGCTCGGCGCTGGCTTACCTGCGCAATGGCGGCGCCTCGACCACGCTGAACTGCGGCTATGGCCGCGGCTATTCGGTGCTGGAGACCATCGACGCCGTGCGCCGGGTCTCGGGGCGCAGCTTCGCCGTGCAATATGCCCCGCGCCGGCCTGGCGACATCATGACCATGGTCGCCGACACCAGCCGCATCCGCGGCCTGCTCGACTGGAAGCCGCAGTATGAGGACCTCAAGACCATCGCAGCCCATGCGCTGGCCTGGGAGGAGAAGCTGTACCGCGAGCGCCATGGCGAACTGCGCCACGCCGCCTCGGCCTAGATTCCGTTCCAGCGCAAGCCCTTAATTGGGCTTGAAAAACCCCGCCTGAGCGGGCACAGAGGCCATTCGATCCCTGACGCGCGGGCAGGCTTTCCGCCTGAGCCGTCAATGGACACCGGATGGCCCAGTTTCCAAAGAAAATCACCGACGATCCCTATGCGGCCATGGCCCTCATTCGCCGCCTGGTCACGGAACAAGGCGTCGTCTACTGGCGGCGCTACCTCGTTGCCTTCTCGCTGATGGCGCTTGCCGCCGGCTCGACCGCATGCGCGACCTATGTGCTCGGCCAGGTCATCAACCAGGCCTATGTCGACAAGAACATCCCGGGCATCGCGATGTTCTCCGGGATCACCGTGATCCTTCTGTTCATCAAGGGCGTGGCGACCTACGGCCACATGGTGATCCTGACCAAGATCAGTAACGCCATCCTCGCCACCAACCAGCGCCAGCTGTTCGCCAAGCTGATGCGCGAGAGCATCGGCTTCTTCTCGGAGCGCCACTCGTCCGAATTCCTGGCACGGCTGACGGCCGGCGCCAAATCCATCACCGACGTCCTCAACATGCTGGTCAACGCCATCGGGCGGGACTTGCTGATGCTGCTCGCCATGATCGGCGTGATGGTGTGGCAGGACCCCGTGATGTCGTTCATCGGCCTCGTCGTGGTGCCGCCGGCGATGCTGGTGCTGCGCAAGCTGGTCAAGCGTATCAAGGGCCTCGCCTACAACCAGTTCACCGGCACCGCCGACATCATGGAGACGATGCAGGAATCGCTGCAGGGCATCCGCACCGTCAAGGCCTTCACGCTCGAAGACACCATGCAGAAGCGCATCGACGAGAACATCGGGATCGTCGAGCGCAATGCCAACAAGATGGCTCGCGTCGCCAACCGCTCCAATCCGCTGATGGAGATGCTGGGCGGCTTCGCGGTCGCCGGCTGCCTGATGTACGGCGGCTACAGCGTGGTCGCGCTCAACGCCACGCCGGGCGCGTTCTTCTCCTTCATGACCGCCTTCCTGATGGCGACCGAGCCGGCCAAGCGGCTGGCGCGGCTCAACATCGATCTCAACAGCCAGCTCGTCGGCGCCCGCATGCTGCTCGAGATCGTCGACAGCCCGGCCAGCGAGCATTCCGATGACGACAAGCCGGCGCTGAAGCTCACCGACGCCCGCATCGAGCTGCGCGACGTCAGCTTCTCCTATCGCTCCAGCGAGACCGTGCTCAACCGCATGAGTTTTGTCGCCGAGCCCGGCAAGGTCACCGCGCTGGTCGGCCCCTCCGGCGGCGGCAAGTCGACCGTGCTGGGGCTGCTGCTGCGGTTCTACGAGGTCACGCAGGGCGACATCGTGATCGACGGCCAGTCGATCGGCGCGGTCTCGCGCAAATCGCTGCGGGCGCAGACCGCCTATGTCGGCCAGGACGTCTATCTGTTCCGCGACACCATCCGCAACAACATCGCCTTCGGCAAGCCGGGCGCGAGCGAGGATGAGATCATCGACGCCGCGAAGGCGGCCTGCGCGCATGATTTCATCATGGGCTTCCCGCTCGGCTACGACACCCCGGTCGGCGAGCACGGCACCCAGCTGTCCGGCGGCCAGCGCCAACGCATCGCGGTGGCGCGCGCACTGATCAAGAACGCGCCGGTCATCCTGCTGGATGAGGCCACCGCCGCACTGGATTCGGAGTCCGAGCGGCAGGTGCAGGAGGCGATCGAGCATCTCTGCCAGAACCGCACCACCATCGTGATCGCCCATCGCCTGCACACCATCATGCACGCAGACAGCATCCTGGTGGTCGAGGGCGGCGAGATCGTCGAGCAGGGCCGCCATGACGAGCTCCTGCGCCGCTCCGGCCGCTAC
This sequence comes from Bradyrhizobium sp. YR681, assembly GCF_000282615.1. Taxonomy (GTDB): domain Bacteria; phylum Pseudomonadota; class Alphaproteobacteria; order Rhizobiales; family Xanthobacteraceae; genus Bradyrhizobium. The sequence continues at coordinate 11,211 of NZ_AKIY01000327.1, forward strand.
GCCTCGTTCTTCCGCCTGCAACATCACGACGCCGGCGCTCTGGCGCCGATCGGCGCAACCGCATAGAATTCCCTATCACCCCACCAAGAGCAGCGAGACCGCTCCATGAACGCCGCCTCCTACGTCATTCCGCTTCCGCCCCAGGCTTCGCTTCCCGTCGTCGGGGAGAGCGGCCGTTACCCGGTGCGCCGCATCTGGTGCGTCGGCCGCAACTATCTCGAGCACATCCGCGAGATGGGCAACGACGAGCGCGCGCCGCCGTTCTTCTTCGCCAAGCACGCCGACATGCTGGTGCCCGATGGCGCCACCATCCCCTATCCGCCGCTGACCAAGGATTTCCATCACGAGGTCGAGCTGATCGTCGCGCTCAAGAGCGGCGGCCTCAACATTCCCGCCGACAAGGCGCTCGACCATGTCTACGGCTACGCCGTCGGCATCGACCTCACCCGCCGCGACCTCCAGATCGCCTCGCGCAAGAAGGAGCGCCCCTGGGAAATCGGCAAGTCGTTCGACGGCTCGGCGCCGGCATCTGCCGTGCAGCCGGCCTCGAAGATCGGTCACCCCTCCAAGGGCAAGATCTGGCTGACGGTGAACGGCAAGGAAGCCCAGACCGGCGACCTCGAGCAGATGATCTGGAACGTGCCGGAGACGATCTGGCAGCTTTCGCAGCAGGTGAAGCTCGCCGCCGGCGACATCATCATGACGGGCACGCCGGCCGGCGTGTCGCAGCTCCAGCCGGGTGACAAGCTCGAATGCGGCGTTGACGGCGTCGGCACGCTGAAGGTGAGCATCGGGCAGCCGGAATAGGCCGCGCGATATCCCGAAATCAAAAGGCCCCGGATGCGTCCGGGGCCTTTTCTATTCAGACGTCATCTACCAGGCCTTCACCGGTCGATTGGCGTGGCTTGTCTGCGGCACACCGCGATTGAGCGACATGTGGGAATGCACGCACAGCCAGCCGTCGGCGGTTTTCGAGAACACCATTGTCGCCCGGCCCGGACGCGGAAACGCACTGCCATCGGGATGATAGCCCGTGCTCGTCCACGGCGCGATCACGGTTGCCATGGTGCCATCGGGTGACGCCAGAATGGCGGTCTGATCGAGCACGAAACGGAAGTCGGTCGTCTTTGGCCAGACGTTATTCCATTGCGTGGTGACCCACTGATCGAGGCCGGGGATGACATCATTATGCGTTCCGAAGGCGAGCACCTCGGGGTGAAACAGCGGCCGCGCCGAAGCGTAGTCGACCTCGCGGACATAGCCCGCGAAGGTTTCCAGCCATTGGCGGAAAAATTGTACTATCTCGGTGTTCGCGGTCGGCAAGGAGGCCATCGCCTGCTCCATGTTCGGCAACTCAATCGCAGCAATCGTTGTTGCCATGGACCGAACCATCCAGCAAGATTCGCATGGCGCGGCCGAGGCCACCACAGACAATGCATTGACTTCGAGAGGCGTCTCTGATGACGAGCACGACCACCGAGATAGAAGCGCTGCTGATGCAGCGCTAGCTCACCGATCTGCAGCATGCTCCGGGGTTTTTCGTGGGGCGGATTAGCGAAGCGTAATCCGCCAACGCTTCGCGCTGCAGCCCACGGCGTCAACTGCCGATCTGTCGACTGGTGGATTACGCTTCGCTAATCCACCCTACGCACCTACCGTAGCGCCGACAGCACGATGAGGCCGAGGATCAGCGCCGTCAGCGAGTATTTCAGCGTGTAGTAGACGTTGCGATTCCACGCCTTGACCTTGCGGCTGGCGAGATGGATCTCGTAGAGCTTGCCGAACACCTTGTTGAGCACGCCAACGCTCTCGCCATCGACGTTCTGGGTCGCCGACGCCTTGACGATATGATGGCTGACCCAGCGGTTGATCGCGGTCATGAAGCCATACTTCATCGGACGTTCGACGTCGCAGAACAGGATGATGCGGTTGACGTCGGTCGCATTCTCCGCGCTGTGAATGAAAGTCTCGTCGAACATGAAGGCCTCGCCGTCGCGCCAGACGCATTCGACACCGTCGACCAGGATGCGGCACTTGTTCGAGTTCGGCGTGACAAGGCCGAGGTGGTAACGCAGCGAACCGGCGAAGGGATCGCGGTGCGCGCCGAGCTTGCCGCCGGGCGGCAGCATCGCGAACATGGCGCCATGCACGCTCGGGATCGACTTGAGCAGCTCCACCGTCTTCGGGCACAGCGTGTTCGCCGACGGCAGGAAGTCGTCGTACCATTTCAGGTAAAACCGCTTCCAGCCGCTCTTGAAGAACGAGTAGAAGCCCCAGTCGTTGTTCTTGGCAGCTGCGCGAATGAAGCCCTCGTCGAACAGGCGCACGGCCTCGTCGCGAATGGTCTCCCAGTTTTCGCTGAGCGGCTTCAGCTCGGGAAACTGCTCGACCGGGATCACCGGCCTGTTCGGCACGGCGGAGCCTGCGTACATCAGCACATTGTAGGGGGCGAGGTAGGTCGAGTGATCGCCAAGCTGGCGCGCGAAGCGCAGCCGCTGCTTGCCGCGGAAGTGAACGTAGATCGTCGAAGCCGCAAGCACATACAAAATGACGAGTTGCGGTGCAAAAAGCTGTTTCAGCATTTCCCCAAATCCCGAGTAACCCAGCCGGGGACGTCATCTACTCTGAGCCGGCCCAAGCGGCAAGATATTGGCATCCTGAGGCTGTTCCTCCGCAGGTCGTGATCGACGCGACACAGGGGCGCGCGCGCAATTAGAAATCGCGCGCCGCCTCCACGTCAATCCCCGCGTTGCGGCCGGTTCCCGGCATGGTATTCTGATCCCCGTGGGTGGGAAGTCGGGGTGCGTCTTGGGGATATGGCGATCGTTGGCGGGCAGTGCGCTCGCACTGTTTTTGCTTGGAACGTCCGCAGCTGTGAATGGTCAAGCCGCTTCGCCGCGACCGCAGCAGGGCAAGGCGCCGGATCCGGAGCTCCGCGGCCAGTGGCTGCGAGCCGGGCCGGGATTTGCCTGCAAGGTCGAAACGGGTAAACGCGGCACCCCGCCCGATCCCGACGTGCTCAGCTTTGCCTGCCTGCGCATGGGCGCGCTCGGCGTCGGCATCTCGGAGGGGTCACTCAAGGCCGTGCTCGGCGAGCCGCACCGCAAGCTGCCGCCGGCCCACGACGCCACGAATTATGTGTACTTCCTCGGCAAGGCCGATCAGTTTCCCTATCTCGCCGCAACCGTGAAAGCGAACCGCGTGATCGCGCTTCAGATCAGCGGACCGACGCCGGTCGCCGGCTATAGCTTCAACCAGATCAATCTCGGTGACGGCACAGAAAGACTTCTGGCGCAGCTCGGCAGCCCCTTCAATGTCGGCCCGAGCGGACTCGAGAAGACCGAGCTCTGGACCTATGGGCCATGGCCGTTCTCATTCGAGGTGCGCGAGAACCGCGTCACCTCGATCCGGATCAATGATCCGACCGTCAAGTAGATCTGATTGTGCCGGGTTACGCCCGCGACAGCGCTTGCAGGCCCTTGAAGGTCAGGCGCTTGGGATCGGTGACGCCGGCGAGATAGAGCCGGCGGATAAAGGCAACGACGGCGCTGCGGTCGCAATCGGTCAACGCGACGACGGCGTCGACCGCGATCTTCTGGGCTTCCATTGGGCTCACCTCGGCCTTGCGAGTAACCCCGGCCGAGACAGGCTAGGACTCACCGGTTAATCCGGCGTTAACCGTTCTGGCAGCATGGCCGATTCAGCCCGGCGGCCGTATACGCAAAACAACGCATTGCGGGCGCGCCACGGCTCAGCTCGCGGTGACGCTCTTCCTCAGCAGTGCAAACTGCTTCTTCAGCCGGGGCACGGCAAAATCGGTGAACGCCCGAACCTTGGGCACCGAAAGCCGCCCTTGCGGGCAGACCAAATGCGCGGGCATTTCCGGATCCTGCTCGCCCGCCAGCACGATCTCGAGCTCGCCGCGCGCGACCTGCTCGGCCACCTGGTACGAATACATCCGCGCGACACCGCGCCCGGCGACCGCGGAGGCCACGGCCGCATAGGTGCTGTTGACGACGAGGCGCGGTGTGAACTGGACGGTCCGGAAAGCCGATGAGCCCGCCGGCGCGGCAAAGGTCCATGAATTGGGAAGGTGCGCCATCGCCACGATCTGGTGCTTGGCGAGATCGCCGGGTTCAGTGATACGCGGATGCTGCTTCAGATAGCGCGGGGCCGCGACCACGACCCGGCTGATCTCGCCGACCCGCATCGCCACCATCGCCGAATCCGCCAGATGACCAATGCGAAGCGCGATATCGACGCCCTCCTCGATCAGGTTGACGGCACGGTCGAACAGCAGGAGCTTTGCCGACACCGTCGGATAGGCGTCCAGAAACCCGTCGAGGATCGGCCGCAGCACCATCTCGCCCGACACCACCGGGGCGGTGATCGTGAGCAGGCCGCGCGGCGCCGTGCGCGGTCCGGCCGCGATGTCGTCGGCCTCCTCCAGCTCGGTGAGCACACGACGGCAGACCGCGACATAGCGCTCGCCCTCCTCGCTCAGCTTGATCGAGCGCGTGGTCCGGTGCAGCAGCTCGGCGCCAACGTGCTCCTCCAGAAAGGCGATGGCGCGGCTGACTGCCGCCGGCGAACGGCCGAGCTTGCGACCCGCGGCAGCAAGGCTTCCCTCGTCCACCGCAAGGACGAACACATTCATCGCATCCAGACGATCCATGCTGTCCCGCCGCCCCTTCAAATTCCCGTAACAGGCTAGGCGTTCCCCATCGCCGCGACAACTGCCGTCAAGGGCCGCAAAGGGCCGATCCGGCATTCATTCGCGCCGCGTAACAGAGTCTGCCGGACAACGTGTATTCGCAGCCGGGCCGCTGCGGCCTACCTCAGCGTGCAAGCCAGCCGCTGCTGGCGCAGGTTCTGAAAGCCAACAACAGGAGTCCGTCATGGGCATCGAACAGAAGGTCGCCATCATCACCGGTGCGTCGCAAGGCATCGGCGCCGCCCTGGTACGGGGTTTTCGCGACCGCAATTATCGCGTTGTCGCAACGGCGCGCTCCATCAAGCCATCAGGCGAGGACGACGTGCTTGCCGTTCCCGGCGACATCGCCGACCGGGCCACTGCCGAGCGCGTCGTGTCGCAGGCCGTCGCGCGTTTCGGCCGCGTCGACACGCTGGTCAACAATGCCGGCATCTTCGTCGCCAAGCCGTTCACGCAATACACGGCCGAAGACTACGCGGCGGTGATGGGCACCAACGTCGCAGGCTTCTTCCACATCACGCAGCTCGCCATCGCCGAGATGGAGAAGGAGGGTTCCGGCCACGTCGTCCAGATCACGACGACGCTGGTGGATCAGGCCAATTCGAACGTGCCCTCGGTGCTGGCCTCACTGAGCAAGGGCGGGTTGAGCGCCGCAACCAAGTCGCTGGCGATCGAATATGCCAAGCGCGGCATCCGCGTGAACGCGGTATCGCCCGGCATCATCAAGTCGCCGATGCACCCGGTCGAAACGCATGCCCAGCTCGGCGCGCTGCATCCGGTCGGCCACATGGGCGAGATGTCCGACATCGTCAATGCCGTGCTCTATCTCGAGGGGGCCTCCTTCGTCACCGGCGAGATCCTGCATGTCGACGGCGGCCAGAGCGCCGGCCACTGAGCCGAGGAGCAAGATGATGCCCATTGTCACCATTCAAGTGACCCGCGAGGGGACGACGCCGGGAGCGGCGTCGCTCACCGCGGAGGAGAAGGCGGCGCTGATCAAGGGATCGAGCCAGCTCCTGCTCGACGTGCTCGGCAAGCCGCTCGAATCCACCTTCGTCGTGATCGAGGAAGTCGACACGAGCAATTGGGGCTGGGGCGGCCTGCCCGCGCAGGAATTCCGGCGCCGCCGCGCAAGCCCGACAGGATGATCCGCCCGCCATCGTGCGCGCAGGAGGATGACATGACCAAAGCAAATATGAAGCAACACATGGAGACCCGGCTGCGCCAGCAGCCGGGATTGGACAGACAGCAAACGTCTTCGCAGCAGGCTTGGCGATATGCGGTGGCGGGCTTGTCCGCTTCGCTGGTCGGGCTTGGTCTCGCCCGCTTTTCCTATACCCCGCTGATCCCGGCGCTGATTGCCGCAAAATGGTTCAGCGCATCCGACGTCGTCTACCTCGGCGCGGCTAATCTTTCCGGTTATCTCGCCGGCGCGCTCGTGGCACGAGCGGTGGCCACCCGGATCGGCGCGGTCCGCGCGCTCCGGACGATGATGCTGCTCGCCACCCTTTCCTTCTTCGCAAGCTCAGCCCCAGTCTCGTTCACCTGGTTCTTCGCCTGGCGCTTCCTCTCGGGGTTTACCGGCGGCATCATCATGGTGCTGGCAGCGTCCGTGATTTTGCCGCACACTTCGGCCGCAAGGCGCGGCATCGTCGGCGGTGTGATCTTCGCCGGCGTCGGCCTCGGCGTCGCGGCATCGGGCACGCTGGTGCCCCTGTTGCTTCAGCAGGGCCTGCAGCAGAGCTGGTATGGCCTCGGCGTGCTCTCGGCCGCGCTCACGCTCGCGAGCTGGTGGAACTGGCCGGCTGACGGCAAGACTGTTGCGCCGCCTTCACATCAGGCAAAGCACCATCACGCCTCGCCGGCTGTCCGCGCCTTGCTGGTCCAGTACGGCCTCAACGCGGTGGCACTGGTGCCGCACATGGTCTTCATCGTCGACTTCGTCGCGCGCGGCCTCGGCCAGGGCATCGCCGCGGGATCGCGCTACTGGGTGCTATACGGCCTTGGCGCGATCGTCGGTCCGCTCGTCACCGGCCATCTCGGTGACCGCTCGGGCTTTGGTCCGGCCCTGCGCGCGGCATTTCTGATCGAGGCGGCCGCCGTGCTGCTGCCGACCGTCAGCACCACCCCGCTTTCGCTGATCGTGTCGAGTGTCGTGGTCGGCGGCTTCACGCCCGGCATCGTGCCACTGGTGCTCGGACGCATCCACGAGCTCGTCCCGGACGCGATCGAGCAACAGCGCGCGACATGGAGCCACGCCACGACCAGCTTTGCGCTGTTCCAGGCGGCCGCCGCTTACGGCTTCTCCTGGATCTACGCGCAGACCGGTGGCGACTATCTGGTCCTGTTCGCGCTCGGCGGCGGCGCCGTAATACTGGCGCTCGCGATCGACCTTGGCCTCGCGCTCACCACGCGCAAGGCATAGAGGTAAACGCCGACGTGATCAGGAATAGCGCATCACGCCGTCGTCGATCTTGCCGAAGCGCAAGGAGACGATGTCGAGCGCGTAGTTCTGGTACAGCCGCCACGGCTGCTTCGAACCCTGCTTCGGCATCTTTGCGACCGAACGCTGCACGTAGCCCGAGGTGAAATCGAGCGAGGGCTGCGCGGTGATCTCGGGATCGTCATTGTGCGGCATGGCTTGCCGGAAATTATGCCGGTCCATGTAATTGATGAGCCGGCAGACATATTCACAGGTCAGATCGCATTTCAGCGTCCAGGACGCGTTGGTGTAGCCGAAGGCCGACGCCATGTTCGGCACGTCGGCATACATCATGCCCTTGTAAGTCAGGGTCTTCGCGAAATCGACGGCGCGGCCGTCGACGCTGATCTCGAGGCCGCCGACGACCTGGAGCACAAGCCCCGTCGCGGTGACGATGATGTCGGCCGCAAGCTCGCTGCCGTCCTTCAGGCGGATGCCGTCACGCGTAAAGGTGTCGATCTCGTTGGTGACCACAGCGGCGCGCTGCTCTCGGATCGCCTTGAAGAGATCGCCATCGGGCACGAGGCAGAGCCGTTGGTCCCAGGGATTGTAGCGCGGCGTGAAATGGGTGGCGACGTCGTAATCGGGCCCGAGTGCCATCTGCACGCCCTTAAGAACCAGCTCCTTAACCTTTGCGGGCCGGCGCCGGCTGAGCTGGAAGAAGAACATTCCCCACATCACGTTGCGCCAGCGGATGACATGATAGGCCAGCCGCGTCGGCAGATTGCGGCGCAATTTGTTGGCGACGGGATCCTGAGCCGGGCGCGACACCACATAGGTCGGCGAGCGCTGCAGCATCGTGACCTGCGCCGCCTTCTTGGCGAGTTCAGGCACCAGCGTCACCGCGGTCGCGCCGGAGCCGATCACGACGACGCGCTTGCCCGCATAGTCGATATCCTCGGTCCATTTCTGCGGATGCACGATCCGGCCGGCGAAGTCGGCCACGCCCGCAAACTCCGGCGTGTAGCCCGCCTCGTATTTGTAATAGCCCGGGCACATGAACAGGAAGTTGCAGGTGAAACGCACGAGCTCGGTCGCGCCCTCGCCCGTGATGCGTTCGGCCTCCACGGTCCAGCGCGCCTCCGGCGTCGACCACGCCGCGCGCTTGACGCGATGGCGGAAGCGGATGTGCTTCTCGATGCCGTTCTCGGCCGCCGTCTCGCGCACGTAGTTCAGGATCTGCGGCCCATCCGCGATCGCCTTCGGATCGGTCCACGGCTTGAAGGAATAGCCGAGCGTGAACATGTCGCTGTCGGAGCGGATGCCGGGATAGCGAAACAGGTCCCAGGTCCCGCCGATGCAGTCGCGCCCTTCCAGGATGACGTAGCTCTTGGTCGGACACTTGGCCTGCAAATGATAGCCCGCACCGATGCCGGACAGGCCGGCACCGACGATGAGAACGTCGAAATGGTTGGGCATCATCATGTCCTTTCCGGAAGCTCTTTCGACCCGGAGCTGCAACTCGACTGACGCGGCATTGAGCAGATAGCCGCTCAAAGTCCCGGCAATCCGGGGATCTAAGCACCGTCCGACCAGCTTGTCAGTTGGAACAAACTTGGCTATTCAATTAGACATAGTACCTGAAATATTTTCAACTGTTCGTCACGCGTCGGCTTTTGGTTGGGGGATTGCAGTGGATGGGCAAGGACACGTAGGGCCGGACGGCGGGCAAGGCCATGGCAAGCACGGCGACGCGGATGGCGGCGAGCAAGACCACGTCCATGCGCACGAAGAGACGCCATCGATATCGAAGTGGCTCAGTCTGGTCTGCGCGCTCGTTGCCGGGGGCCTGATACTCCATACCATCGAACACTCTTCTCTCCAGGACGTCCGGGACTCTGCCTGGAAGATATGGGCAAGAGGAACGCTCTCGAGCTCTGATGACGCCGCCAAAGCATGGCGCGAGCAGATGCAGATGAATGCCAATACATTTGCCTTCGCTCCCCAAGGCGCCAAATACATCGACCCTCTTCGTGAGCTCTCCAAGAGCGGCGACAAGGACATCGCATGTCCCGCGCTCGTGAGGCTGGGCTATGCATACTTCTCGATCGGCGAATTCACAAAGGCTGGCGCGGAATTGGATGCTGCGGAAGCCAGGTGCTCCGAGAGGAAATCGGCGGAAGACAACCACGGGAAGAAATCGGCCGAAGAGGACCACGAGAAGAAATTGATGGAAGAGCTCCATCAGAAGAAGCTGATGGAAGAGATCCATCATTTGCACGGCAGAGCGCACAACGAGATGGCGCGCCGTAGAGAGCTGCCAGAGACCGTCCGCCGTGCCTACGAAGAATTGGCCTGGAACAGCTTCAACATGTCCCTGACACAGCTCGACAAGGACAAGCGCGAGTTCACCGCAGTCACGGTCCTGCAGATGTGCACCCTGTCCGAGCATCGGCCGGACGGCAACTTGACGGAACTGCAGCGGCATCTGGAGGATGCCATAATCGACCGGCGTGCATTGGAGTACAAGTTGATCGACAATCTAACGCATCAGGAAAGGTCCATTCGGAGAACCGTTGAAGTTCGGGCAAAAAGCAGGCTCGAAGCTGCAAATCAGGGATCACAAGGGACTTCCAGCAAGGACACCAAAGACACCAACGAGTCATCGAGCAACCTGACAGATATTCTCAAACCTGCAGATACTCGCCACTAAGTCCAATACTCCGAGGCGAGCTTGTCGCCCTTCAGCGGAAGCCGAACAAATCCGGCCGCCGACCCGGCAGCGCCCAAGTCAGCCACCCAAAAGCAATCGCCCGGCACAGGGCCGGGCGAGACGGGACGACGGAAGAGAATTCCGTGATCAGTAGCGGTAGTGGTCGCTCTTGTAGGGACCTTCCTGCTTGACGCCGATGTAGTCAGCCTGGTCCTTGCGCAGCTCGGTGAGCTTGACGCCGATCTTGGCGAGGTGCAGGCGCGCGACCTTCTCGTCGAGGGTCTTCGGCAGCACGTAGACTTCCTTCTTGTACTTGCCGTCCTTGTTGTTGGCGAACAGCTCGATCTGCGCCAGCGTCTGGTTGGTGAAGGACGCCGACATCACGAAGGACGGATGGCCCATCGCGTTGCCGAGGTTCACGAGGCGGCCTTCCGACAGCATGATGATGCGGTGCTTGTCGGGGAATTCGATCTCGTCGACCTGCGGCTTGATGTTGGTCCACTTCAGGTTACGCAGGCCCGCGATCTGGATCTCGTTGTCGAAATGGCCGATGTTGCAGACGATGGCGCGATCCTTCATCGCGCGCATGTGCTCGATGGTGATGATATCCTTGTTGCCGGTCGCGGTGACGAAGATGTCGGCGCGGGGCGCCGCGTCTTCCATCGTCACGACCTCGTAGCCTTCCATCGCGGCCTGGAGCGCGCAGATCGGATCGACTTCCGACACCATCACGCGGCAGCCGGCCTGGCGCAGCGAGGCGGCCGAGCCCTTGCCGACGTCGCCGAAGCCCGCGACCATCGCGACCTTGCCCGACATCATCACGTCGGTCCCGCGGCGGATGCCGTCGACCAGCGATTCACGGCAGCCATAGAGATTGTCGAACTTCGACTTGGTGACGCTGTCGTTGACGTTGATCGCCGGCCACAGCAGCGTGCCGGCCTTCTGCATGTCGTAGAGACGATGCACGCCCGTGGTGGTCTCTTCGGAAACGCCCTTGATGCTCTTGGCGATCTCGGCGAAGTAGCCCTTCGGCTTCTCCTTGAGCTGCTTCTTCAGCAGCGCGAAGAAAACTTCCTCTTCCTCGGAGCCGGGCTTGTCGAGGAAGGCGGCGTCGCCGTTCTCGGCGCGCAGACCGAGATGGACGTACATGGTGGCGTCGCCGCCGTCATCGAGGATCATGTTCGGATGACCGCCGCCGTGCCAGTCGAACAGCTTTGCGGTGTAGTCCCAGTACTCGGCCAGCGTCTCGCCCTTGACCGCGAACACCGGAATGCCGGCGGCCGCGATCGCGGCGGCAGCGTGGTCCTGCGTCGAATAGATGTTGCAGGAGACCCAGCGAATATCGGCGCCGAGCGCGGCCAGCGTCTCGATCAGCACGCCGGTCTGGATCGTCATGTGCAGCGAGCCGGCGATGCGCGCGCCCTTGAGCGGCTGCTTCGGGCCGTACTCTTCGCGGGTGGCCATCAGGCCGGGCATCTCGGTCTCGGCGAGCGAGAGTTCCTTGCGGCCGAAATCGGCGAGCGAAATGTCCTTGACGATGTAATCGGTGAAGCCGGGCTTCGCGTTCATAGGAGGTTCCTGTTTGTTTGACTCGTCATTCCGGGGCGCTCGTGAAACGAGCGAACCCGGAATCCGGAAGTTCGAGATTCCGGGTTCGCTGCTGTCGCAGCGCCCCGGAATGACGCAAGTGAACTAGAGCGCGCGCTTGAGCGGCTCGACGAGATCGGTCTTCTCCCAGGAGAAGCCGCCCTCGTTGTCCGGCGTGCGGCCGAAATGGCCGTAGGCCGAGGTGCGCGCGTAGATCGGACGGTTGAGGTCGAGATGGGAACGGATGCCGCGCGGGGTGAGGTCCATCGCCTTGGCGGCGGCCTTCTCGAGCTGATCCTCCGACACCTTACCGGTGCCGTGGGTGTCGATGTAGATCGACAGCGGACGCGCCACGCCGATGGCGTAGGCAAGCTGAAGCGTGCAACGGTCGGCGAGACCGGCGGCGACGATGTTCTTGGCGACGTAGCGCGCCGCGTAGGCGGCCGAACGGTCGACCTTGGTCGGATCCTTGCCGGAGAACGCGCCGCCGCCATGCGGGGCCGCGCCACCATAGGTGTCGACGATGATCTTGCGGCCGGTGAGACCGGTGTCGCCGTCAGGACCGCCGATGAAGAACTTGCCGGTCGGATTGATGTGCCAGATGGTCTTCGGCGTGATCCAGTCCTTCGGCAGCGCCTCGCGCACATAGGGCTCGACGATGTCGCGGATCTGCTTGGACGAGATGTCCTCGACCAGATGCTGGTGCGAGACCACGATCTCGCGCACACCGACCGGCTTGCCGTTCTCGTACTGCACGGTGACCTGGCTCTTGGAGTCGGGGCCGAGCACCTTCTCCTTGCCGGAGTGACGGGCTTCGGAGATCAGGCGGAGGATCTTGTGGGCGTAGAAGATCGGCGCCGGCATCAGATCGGGCGTCTCGTTGGTGGCGTAACCGAACATGATGCCCTGGTCGCCCGCGCCCTCTTCCTTGACTTCGCCCGGCTGCAGCGCATCGACGCCCTGGGCGATGTCGGCCGACTGCGGATGCAGCAGGATCTCGATGTCCGCCTTCTGCCAGTGGAATCCGTCCTGCTCGTAACCGATGTCCTTGATCGCGGCGCGCACGACGCTCTCGATCTGCTCGTTGGTGACGGAGGCGGGACCACGGGTCTCACCCGCGATCACCACCTTGTTGGTGGTCGCGAGCGTCTCGCAGGCGGCGCGGATTTGCCACGGGTCGATGCCGGCTTTCGGCCCCTCGCGGTAGAACAGATCGACGATTTCATCGGAGATCCGGTCGCACACCTTGTCCGGATGGCCCTCGGACACGGACTCGCTGGTGAAGAGATAGGACGCGCGCATCAAGTAACCCCTTGTTCCGCCACCCGACGGCGGTTCGTTTGCGATGTTTAGCTTTGGATGATGTCAATCACGCCGGCGCGAGATGACGTAGGATTCGTCAAGAAACCAGAGCCCGTTGTACTTTCTCAGCACGTCCCTGGCGGCATCCAGAGTGCGGCCGTTTTGAGTCATTTCTGCCAATCGGTCGTCCTCAATCTGAGCGACATACACCGCCGCATTCCAGGCTGCAAAGGCCGTCGAGGTTCCGATGGAGCCGGTTACCTCGTTGGGCAGCGCTTCCATATCATACCTGAAGATCGAGCGGTTATCAGCGTATGCATTAAAATTTAAGTCGCGGCCCAACGACCCGAGCTCGTACTTCACGGCGCGCAATAGCTCATGACGGCTGACCGAGAAAGGATTTTCTCCAGGCCAGATCGCCTGGATCATTTCCATGCCCGGATCCTGCCCGTGGGAGTGGATTCCGATCAGGCGGCCGCCCGATCGCAGGGCCCGCGCCAGGGGCGCGATGATCCGTTTGGCCCGGAAATTGACCGAGGACAGGGCGCGGTAGGGCTGGGAGGCGATGACGAGGTCGAAATTAGCCTCGGTCTGGCCCGGCCGCGGAATGGTCGAGTCCAGCAGGAACCTGTGGTCCTCGCGATAGAGCACCAGCACGACAGGCCGCTCGTACAGCGGCATGGCCGTCCGCGGGCTGATCGCCGCGCGCCAGTTCTGCTCCAGGAATGGCTTCAGCTCCGCAATCTGCTGCTCGAACTCGCCCGATGACGCCCCCCGCAGCGGAACCTCGTGCCAGACCGTGGCGGCGGCCGCCGCGGGCGAGGCCGGCGTGAGCCAGGGCGCCTCCGAATAGAACATGTTGGTGAAGACGAACACCGACGCGGGGTGCTCGAAAATGCGGTCCGGCACCTTCTCCAGCGTCAGGCGCAAATCCTCGAGGCTGAGCTCCTTGCCGGCGACATAGAACGGCATGTGCGGATAGCGCTGGTGCGTGGCCCGCAGCACCCGCGCCAGCACCGTCCCGTCGCCAACGCCCGCGTCGAAAATGCGCAGGGCCGGCGGGCGCGGATGGATGGCGGCAAGCTCCAGCGCAACCCTGTCCGCGATCACCCGCTTCTCGCTGCAGGTGTGGACGAACAGCAGGTATTTCTGGCGGTTCTCGAAGAAGCGGAAATTGCCGCGCGGATCGCGCTTCTCGGGGGGCACCTGAAGCCCTCGCGGCGGTGGCAGGCCACCGGTGGTCGATGCGGCGATATACGCCTGGATCCGCTCGAGCGTGTCGATGGTGATGCGCTTGCCCTCGCGCAGCCGGTGCACCAGCTTCCCATCGTTCACCGCGCGCCGGCCAAACGTCGATTCCGCCATGCCCGCCTTGCGGCAGAACTCCGTGATCTGGCTCAGGATTTCGTCGTTCTTCATCAGTGGGACAGCAGTGGGCAGGAGGAATGCGAGCTGCCTGTTAACAAATTCTGCCCACTGAGGGAATAGGAGACCGCATCCTCTCCCCTGCCGCGTTCGCGACGACGGGCGGGATGAACCCCACGGCTTCGCCGGGCAACAAACAAGCGCTTCTCCTCCTGTCGGACGACCGCCATGCGCTGCCTGCTCGTCGCGTTTTGCCTGCTCACCGCCGCGCTTTGGTCGGCGCCCGCCGCCGCGCAGGCGCGCAATCAGCTCGGGCCGCTCTGCACCACCGAGACCACGCCGGCGGACCAGATGGTCGAGGCCTGCACCCGGATCATCGCGCTGAAGGTGTTCAGGGGCGAGCAGCTCGCGACCGTCTATTTCTGGCGCGCGGTGGGCTGGAACAAGAAGGGCGACTACGCCAAGGTCATTGCGGACACCACCGAGGCGATCCGGCTTCAGCCGAGCCAGGCGGCCTATAACCTCAGGGGCTCGGCCTATTACGACAAGGGCGATTACGACATCGCGACCGCCGATTTCGACGATGCGCTGAAACTCGGCCCGCCCAGCGGCATCATCTTCCACAATCGCGGCAATGCCTGGCGCGGCAAGGGCGACTACGCCAAGGCGATCACCGACTACGATGCCGCCATCAAGGCCGATCCGAGATCGGCGTTATCGTTCCAGAACCGCGGCATTTCGAAGGAAGCACTCGGCGATCTCGACGGCGCCCTCGCCGACATCAACCAGGCCATCCGGCTTGATCCGACGCTGCCGCAGCCGCTGATCAACCGCACCTCGATCTGGCGCGCCAGGGGCGATCTCGATCGCGCCATCGCCGATGGCAGCGAAGCGATCCGGCTCGCCAGGGAAAAGCCTCCGACCAACATCATGACGCCGCCGAACAGCGTGCTGATCTCGGGCTATACCCATCGCGCTTTGGCTTATGAAGCCAAAGGCGACTACGCCCACGCCCGGGAGGACTACAAGGCGACACTGGCAATCGTGGCGTCCGATGCTGGCAGCAAGGCCAGCCAGGCAACCGCAAAGGTGCGACTGTCGCTGGTGACGGATGCCGCCGCGCCGATCCCGCGCGATGCACCCGCACCGACAACAACTCCTGCCCTGCAGCAGACAGGCGCGACTCCACCCCCCTCGCCTGCCCCGGCCGTTCGCGGCACGCGCATGGCGCTGATCATCGGCAACGGCGCCTATGCACATGTGAAAGCGCTGCCCAATCCGCCGAACGACGCACGCGCCGTCGCCAGGAGCCTGCGCGACATCGGCTTCACCGTGTCGGAGGGCGTCGATCTCGACCGCGCCGCGATGCAGAAGATGACGCGCGATTTTTTGCGTGACGCAGCCCGGGCACAAGTGGCCGTGGTGTATTATGCCGGTCACGGCGTACAGGTCGACGGCCGCAACTATCTCATTCCCGTCGACGTCGAGCTCAAGCCTGGCGCGGGCATGACGGAGGCGATGATCGACATGGACACGATCATGGCCGGCCTCGACGACCAGGTCCGCACCAACATCCTGATCTTCGATGCCTGCCGCAACAATCCGATGGCGCAGCAGGTCGCGTCCGCGGATGTGAACCGCGGCATCGATGGTGCCTCGGGGCTTGCGGCACCGACGAGCTTAGGTGCCGGCGCAACATTAGGCGCGGGCACGCTGATCGCCTTCGCCACCGCGCCGGGCCAGGTCGCACTCGACGGCGAAGGCGCCAACTCGCCGTTCTCCGCCGCACTGTCGCGCCATATCGGCACGCCGGGGCTGGAGGTGCAGCAGATGCTCACGCGCGTGCGGGCCGAGGTGGTGTCGACCACGAAGAGCAAGCAGGTGCCGTGGTCCAACTCGTCGCTGCTGGGCGAGGTTTATCTGGCGGAGAAGTGAGGACTGGGCGCCATCACCGGTCGGGAGCTCGCGCCGCCAGTCCCCCCGTTTCCGCAGGGAATGACAGCGGAGGACGGAGCATCCGCCAACGCCCAACGCGCCAAAATTGCAACAACCCGAGAGATAGTCGACCGCAACCTGCGGCTGCTCTATTCCGTCGCATATCGTTATCCTAAAGTGCCGGCAACGCCGATCATCGGCGGACTGATTGCTGGGGAAATCTGGTGAAAAAATTCATTGCCGCCGTCGGCATCATCCTGTCCGCTATACTCGGATCGCAGTCTGGATTCTCTCAAAATGCGCCGTCGAGCGAGGCGACACGGAAGGCGGAGCTGGCCGCCGCATGGCAGGCGGCCGGCAATGCGGGCACAGCCGGCCCTGCCGACATTCCCCTGATCGATCAGGCCACGCTGAAAATCCCGACCGGCGACTTCTTCGTGCCAAAGGCGGAAGGAGCACGGGTCATGCGCGCGCTCGGCAACGTCGTCCACGACACGAATTTCGTTGGCCTCGTGCTCGGCACCCGGCAGAACGACAACTGGCTGGTGGTGATCAACTACATCAAGGAAGGCTACATCAAGGATGATGCGGCCAAGGACTGGAACGCCGACGACCTTCTGAAGAACCTGAAGGAAGGTGTCGACGAGTCCAACAAGGACCGTGTCGCCCGCGGATTTCCCGAGATGGAAGTGATCGGCTGGATCGAGCCGCCGAAATACGACGCCGTGGCGCATCGGCTGGTCTGGTCGGTCCTCGGCAAGGACAAGGGCGCAGCGGACGACTCACGCAAGGACGTCAACTACAACACCTACGCCTTGGGCCGCGACGGCTATTTCAGCCTGAACCTGCTGTCGGACTCGAGCCGGATCGCAACAGACAAGGGGGCGGCCCACGAGCTGCTCGCCAACCTCTCCTATCAATCCGGCAAGCGTTACGAGGATTTCAGCGCCTCGACCGACCGCATCGCCGAATACGGACTGCTCGCACTGATCGGCGGCGTCGCCGCCAAGAAGCTCGGCCTGTTTGCCCTTGCGCTCGCCTTCGTGCTGAAATTCGCGAAAGTCATCATCTTCGGCCTCGCGGTGGCCGGGGCCGGCGTCATGAAATTCTTCCGCCGCAAGCCGCGCGACGATTCCGCCGGCGGCGCCGCATGAAGACTCTCTTCCTGCTGCTGTTCTCCGGCCTGAAATGGGGAAAGCTCGCCACCAGCGGTGGCACCATGCTGCTGTCCCTGGCGGTCTACGCCACGATCTGGGGCTGGCGCTATGCGGCAGGCATCATCGCACTGCTGTTCGCGCACGAAATGGGTCACTACCTCGCCGCGCGCCAGCGCGGCCTCGACGTCGGCGCGCCCACCTTCATTCCGTTCGTCGGAGCCTGGATCGCACTCAAGGACAAGCCTGTGGACGTCGAGACGGAGGCCTATGTGGCGATCGCGGGCCCGGTGGTCGGAACGATCACCGCGCTCGCAGTCTATCTGTGGGCCAGATCGGAGGACAGCGCCCTCCTGCTTGCGATCTCCTATGCGGGTCTGTTTCTCAATCTCTTCAACCTGCTGCCGATCTCGCCGCTCGATGGCGGCCGGGTGACGGCCGTCCTGAGCCCGCGAATCTGGTTCGTCGGCGTGCCCATCCTGATTGCGGTCATGCTGTATCGGCCGAGCCCGATGCTGCTCATCGTGGCGATCCTGGCGGCCCCGCAGCTGATCAGCGCGTGGCGCTACGATCCGCACGCGCCCGAGAACGTCGCCTATTACGGCGTCCCGCTACAGACCAAGCTCGAATATGGCGGCGCCTATCTTGCGCTCGCAGCCCTGCTTGCGGTCATGACCTACGATGTCCACGAGATGCTGGGGCCGATGACGCGGACGGGGTAGCGAGGACTCGTCGCGATTGATGTTCGCCACACACTCGCTGTCATCGCCGGCCTTGACCGGGGCGATCCAATACGCCGTGACGAATGTGTTTCAATCGATCGGCCGCAGCGTACTGGATTCCCCGCTTTCGCGGGGAATGACAGTTCGAGTGTGGAGAGGCCTCCCGTCACTCACGGCTACGTGGCAAACCTAGTTGCCCCACACTTCCTTCGCAATCTCCACCGCGAGGCTGAGCTTGGCCCACTGCTCTTCCTCGGAGAGGATGTTGCCCTCTTCGGTCGAGGCAAAGCCGCACTGCGGCGACAGCGCGAGCTGCTCCAGCGGCGCAAACTTGGAAGCTTCCTCGAGACGGCGCTTGATGTCGTCCTTCTTCTCGAGCTCGCCGAACTTCGAGGTGATGACGCCAACCACGACGACCTTGTTGCCCTTGGGCAGGAAACGCAGCGGCTCGAAGCCGCCGGCGCGGTCGCTGTCGTATTCGAGGAAATAACCGTCGTAATTGGTGCCGGCGAGCATGGTCTCGGCCACCGGCTCGTAGCCGCCCGAAGAAATCCAGGTCGAGCGGAAATTGCCGCGGCAGACATGCGTCGTCACCACCATGTCGGCGGGCTTCTCGGCCAGCGCGTAGTTGATGACGCGCGCGTAGATCTGCTGGAGACCATCCGGATTGTCGCCGCGCTCGCGCGCCTTCTGAAGCTCGTCCGGCGAGCAGAGATAGGCCCAGACGGTGTCGTCGAACTGGAGATAGCGGCAGCCGGCGTCGTAGAACGCTTTCACGGCCTTGCGGTAGGTCTTGCCGAGGTCTTCATAGAAGGCGTCGAGATCGGGATAGACGTCCTTGGAGATCGCCTTGCGGCCGCCGCGGAAGTGCAGCACGGCCGGCGACGGGATCGTCATCTTGGCGGTGACGTGGGCCTGGTCGGCGGACTTCTTCAGGAAGCGGAAGTGGTCCAGCATCGGGTGGTCGTCGGGGAAGTCGAGCTTGTCGATCACCCGCACCGCATCGTGACGGGTCTGCACGCCCGCGAACTGGATGCCGGAATCGGGGTGGAACAACTCGCAGCCGGTGAGCTTGGCCAGGAAGTCGAAATGCCACCAGGAGCGGCGGAATTCGCCGTCCGTTGCGAGCTTCAACCCGACCGAGGCCTGCTTGTGCACGACCTTCTCGATCTCCATGTCCTCGATCTTGCGCAGATCGTCGGCCGAGATCTCGCCCTTTTCGAGCTTCGCCCGGGCTTCCTTGATCTTGGCGGGGCGCAGGAGGCTGCCGACCTCGTCGGCGCGGAAGGGGGCTCTGGTTCGCTGCATTTCGTGTTTCTCCCGAAATTCTAGTGGGCCGCCGCCCCTGCGACACCGAGGTGGCGCTCTAGGACCGACGGGTCGGCCTTCAGCGCGGCGCTCGGGGCGTCGTGGACGATCGTTCCGCGCTCCAATATCACAACGCGGTCGGCGAGCCCCAGAATCTTTTGCGCGTTCTGCTCGACGATGATGGAGCAGATACCGCCCGCCCGGGTGATGCTCCCGATCGCCTTGAGCAGCTCCTCGACAATGATGGGGGCAAGGCCCTCGGTCGGCTCGTCCAGCAGCAGGACTTTCGGGTTGAGGGTCAGCGCGCGGCCGATCGCCAGCATCTGCTGCTCGCCGCCGGAGAGCTGGTTGCCAAAATTGCCCCGCCGCTCCTTCAGCCGCGGAAACATCTCGTAGACCTTCTCGACCGTCCAGGGGCCCGGCTGGGCCACCGCGGTCATGTTCTCCTCGACCGTCAGCGAGCGGAAGATGTTGCGCTCCTGCGGCACCCAGCCGATGCCGGCGCGCGCCCGCTGGTCGGGCCGCAAGGTGGTGACATCCGTGCCGGCGAGCGCGACGGTGCCGGAGAAGCGGCGGGTGACGCCGACAATGGAGTTGATCAGCGTGGTCTTGCCGGTGCCGTTGCGCCCGAGCAGCGCCAGAACCTGCCCCTCGGCAAGGTTCAGCGTCATCTTCGGCAGCACCACGGCCTCGCCGTAGCCGGCGCGCAGGGCCTCGATCGCGAGCAGGTCAAACATTGACCGCCTCCTCGCCGAGATAGACCGCCTTCACCTGCGGATCGCGCGCGACCTGCTCGGGCGGGCCTTCCGTGAGCAGCGCGCCGGATACCAGCACGGAGATACGGTCGGCGAAGGAGAAGACGAGGTCCATATCGTGCTCGATCAGCAGCACGGTGACGTCGCGCGGCAGGCTGCCGACGACCGCAAGAATGTCGTGGCGCTCGCTCTCGGGCACGCCGGCGGCGGGCTCGTCCAGCAGCAGCACCCGTGGCTTCGCCGCGATCGCGACCGCAATCTCGAGCAGGCGCTGCTTGCCATAAGGCAGCGTCACGGTTTCTTCGTTCATGACGTCGAGCAGATGGAAGCGCGTCAAGAGATCGGCGATCTCGTCGTTGACGTCGCTGCGCGTGCCCATCCGCCGCCACCAGTCGCCGCCATGACCGAGGCGCTCGGAAACGGCAAGGCCGATGGTTTCGAGCGGCGTCAGGTCGGGATAGAGCTGATTGATCTGGAAGGTGCGCGACAGGCCGCGCAGCACGCGCTTGTGCACGGGCAGATCGGTAATGTCCTGGCCTTCGAGCAGGATGCGGCCCGAGTTCGGCTTGAGCACGCCGGTGAGCTGGTTGATGACCGTGGTCTTGCCGGCACCGTTCGGGCCGATCAGCGCGTGGCGGGCGCCCTGCTCGATCTTCAAGGACAAATCGCGCGTGACGCGCAGGCCGCCGAACTGCTTTTCGAGGTTCCGGGTTTCGAGTGCGATGGTCATGAATCGCTCTCCGGCACCGCGACGACCGCTTTGCGCCCCGCGACCTGCTTGATGATCAGGTTGGGCACATACAGCACCCAGCGGTGCAGACGCTGGCGCCCGACCAGCACGATCACGACCAGCACGAGGCCAATCCAGAACTGCCAGTATTGCGGGGTGATGGTGGAGAAAAACTCCTGGAGCATGCGGAAGATCACCGCGCCGATCAGGCCGCCATAGAGATAGCCGGTGCCGCCGATCACGAGCACCAGCATCAGATCGGCCGAGCGCTCGAAGGCGAACACGTCGAGCGAGGCGATCGCGGTGGTCTGCGTGAACAGCGCGCCCGCAATGCCGGCATAGAACGCGGCAAGCGTGTAGATCGCGATCAGTCGGCGGTTGACGGGAATACCGATCGCGGCGGCGCGCAGCGGGTTGTTCTTGATCGCGCGCAGCGACAGGCCGAACGGCGAGTGCACGACGCGGCGGGCGAACAGGAACAGCAGGAACAGCACGGCCAGCGAATAGAAGAATCCGGCCTTGCCGAACATGTCGAACGGGATCTCGCCGAAGATCGGCTGCATCTCGATGCCTTGCAGGCCGTCGGTGCCGCCGGTGATGTTGGAGAAGCGCTCGGCGAGCGCCTCCAGCAGCAGCGCGATGCCGAGCGTCACCATCAGGCGCGTGAGGTCAACGCCGCGGATGACCAGGAAGCTGGTGGCAAAGCCGAGCACCATCGCAGCAAGGCCCGCCACGATGAGGGCCAGCACGGGCTCCTTGACGATCCCATGCAAAGCCAGAAGTCCGGCGGCATAGGCGCCGACGCCGAAGAAAGCGGCGTGGCCGAGCGAGACGATGCCGGCATAGCCGAGGATGAGGTCGAGCGACATCGTGAACAGCGCGAGCCGCAAGATGTCCGTCATGATCAGGTAGCGCGTGGGAAATGCGAAGCCGCAGGCCAGCACGACGAGCCAGAAAGCCACTTCGCCATAATGCCAGCGCGCCTGGCGCTGGGCGTGATAACCGACGTCGGAAGAAGCGCTCATCGGCAAACTCAACGCGCGGCCGTGCGGCCGAACAGGCCGTTCGGGCGCCAGATCAGGATCACGATCATCATGGTGTAGATCACGAAGGGGCCCATCTTCGGCACGTAATATTTGCCGGCGACGTCGCCGATACCGAGCAGGAGCGAGGCGAGGAACGGGCCGGTGATGGACGACGAGCCGCCGACGGTGACCACGATCAGGAAGTAGATCATGAATTTCAGCGGGAAATACGGATCGAGGCCGAGGATCTCGGCGCTCAGCGCACCGCCGAGACCGGCGAGGCCGCAACCAAAGGCAAAGGTGAAGGCGAACACCTGCGGCACATTGATGCCGAGGCCGCTCGCGGCACGGGGATCATCGACCGCGGCGCGCAAGCGGCTGCCAAAACGCGTCCTGGCCAGCACCATCTGGAGACCGATAGTGAGCAGCCCGCAGATCACGATGATCATCAGCCGGTAGCGGCCGATGCCGACGCCGAACACATCGAACTGCCCCTGAAGCGCGGCCGGCAGGTTGATGAAGACTCGCGAGGAGCCCTGGATGTAGTCCACGGCAGCGACCGACATGAAGGTCAGACCGATCGTGAACAGCACCTGGTCGAGATGGCTGCGCGTATAGAGGTGACGGTAGAGCGTGCGCTCGAGCAGGATGCCGATCGCGGCCGACGAGACGAAGGCGAGCGGCAGGGCGGCGAAGAACGGCCAGCCCATCCGGTTGACCAGGACCATGCAGACATAGCCGCCGGCCATGGCGAAGGCGCCATGGGCGAGGTTGACGAAGTTCATCAGGCCGAGCGTGACCGCGAGCCCGCAAGCGAGCACGAACAGCAGCATGCCGTAGGCAACGCCATCGAACAGGTTGGTGAGGATTGAGGTCATCGAGAGCCGGAAGTTATCTCAGGTGTAGCCAGGGCCGTGCTGCGCTCCCTCTCCCGCTTGCGGGAGAGGGTCTTTCCGCTGAGAGACTCCCGACGAGGAGAGAACCCTCACCCGGCGCTCTGCGCCGACCTCTCCCGCAGGCGGGAGAGGTGAGAGGAGCGCCCCGGGATGCCCCGCTTTCGCGGGTCACTTCTTGGTCTTGCCGAGATCCTTGACGGCTTCGAAGGTTGCGAACTCGACGTTGTAGAGCTCGCCGTCGACCTTCTCGACCTTGCGGATGTAGATGTTCTGCACGATGTCGCGGGTCTCGGGGTCGATCGAGATCGGGCCACGCGGGCTTTCCCACTTCTGGCCCTTCATCGCCTCGATTAGCTTGTCGCCGTTGGTGTCGCCATTCGTCTTCTTCAGGGCCTCGTAGATGAGGTGGATGCCGTCATAGCCGCTCACGGCCATGAAGCCGGGACGGTTGCCGAAGGCCTTCTTGTAGGCCGCGACGAAGTCCTTGTTCATCGCCGACGGGTGCGCCGCGGAATAGAGATGCGCGGTGACCGTGCCGAGCACGGCGTCGCCCATGTTGTTGAGGAGGTCGTCGTCGGTGACGTCGCCCGGTCCGATCACCTTGATGCCGGCCTTGTCGAGGCCGCGCTCGGCATATTGCTTCATGAAGTTGCCGCCCTGGCCGGCCGGCACGAACACGAAGATCGCGTCGGGCTTGGCATCCTTCATGCGCTGGAGGAACGGCGCGAAGTCGGGGTTGGCGAGCGGCGTCTTGACCTCTTCGACCACCTCGCCGCCACCGGCGGTGAAATTCTGCTTGAAGAAGTTCAGCGCGTCATTGCCGGGCGCGTAGTCGGAGGTGAGCGTCGCTACCTTCTTGATGCCGTTCTTCACCGCCCAGTCGGCGATGATGGTGGAGGACTGCGCCAGCGTGAAGCTGGTGCGCACGATATAGGGCGAACGCTCGGTGATGATCGAGGTGCCGGCTGCCATCACGACTTCCGGAATCTTGGCCTGCGTGGCGAGCGGCGCCGCCGCGAGCGCGGCCGGCGTCACGCCGAAGCCTGCGATGAAATTGACCTTGTCGTTGACGATCAATTCCTGCGCGGCGGTCTTGGTCTTGTCCGGAATCGCCGCGTCATCCTTGAGGATGATCTCGACCTTCTTGCCGGCGACTGCGTCGCCCTTCTGCTGCATGTAGAGCTTGATCGCATTCTCGATCTGCTTGCCGGTGGAAGCCTGGCCGCCCGTCATCGGCAGGATCAGGCCGATCTTGACGGTGTCCTCAGCCTTGGCCGGCGCGATCGCCGCAAGGCCCGCGATGGCCGTCACCGCAGCGATCGCCAGCAATTGTTTGCGTTCGAACATCAGATGTCCCTCCCCTTCATTCCTGACCTCTTGTGCGCCGAACCGAGTACCCGGTTCTTGGCCTCATCTTAGCTCACGCGCGAGTGATGTCGCGCGCCACATGGCGTCTTTCGCGCCCTTATTGTCAATCGGACGTTCGGCGACCATTCGGCGCAAGCCGAGCGTTCCAATTGCCAACGTCGGGATGCGATGTCGCGGTTACATCGGGGTAACCCGAGCCCGATCTTCATCGCACCTATTTGTACGATTGTACAAACAAAATGGACCTGTCAACGAAAAAGCCCCTGCGCCGACCAAGCCAATTTGTCGCGAGCCCTTGCCGCAGTCTAGGAACGCGGCGGTCGGGGTGGATGGAGGATTTCGTCTTTCTTTTGCAGGATTCGGACATCGGGCCCGCCTCGGCGTGCCCGCAAGTGGGTAATAAATTACCTACCTCGAATAAGTCTATATTACCTTGTTGAAGGCTACTCTCGGCCCGCCAGCCAGATCCGGCGTCCAACAGACCGAATTCGCACCCAACATGCTCAAGCCTTTCCGCTCCGTTCTCCCCCTCGTTGCGCTCGCTGCGGGGCTGTCCGGCTGCGGCAGCGTCAACGAGAAGCTTTCGGCCGGAATGGGCGACTACATCCCGCAATGGGCTGGCGGCCTGCCGGCGGACGCACCGCCGCGGCCCGGCACGCCGCAATACGACGCCTACCTGAAGGAGCGCGAGCGCAAGCGGCTGCTGCCGGCGGCGGATCGCGAGAAGGAAGAGCAGGCGCAGAAGGGCGCGACGGGATCGACATCGGGCGGCGCTACGCGCTGAGACAGCGCGCTCCCTCGCCCCGGGGCGAGGTGGAACAGCATCAATCCATAAACACCACGGTCTTGCGGCCGTTGAGGATGACACGGTCGTCGAGATGGTAGCGGATCGCGCGCGCCAGCACGCGGCGCTCGATGTCGCGCCCCTTGCGGACGAGATCTTCCGGCGTGTCGCGATGGCTGATGCGCTCGACGTCCTGGTCGATGATCGGGCCCTCGTCGAGGTCGCGCGTGACGTAATGCGCGGTGGCGCCGATCAGCTTGACGCCGCGCTCATGTGCCTGGTGATAGGGTTTTGCGCCCTTGAAGCCCGGCAGGAACGAGTGGTGGATGTTGATGCAGCGCCCCGACAGCTTTGCCGAGAGATCGTCGGACAGGATCTGCATGTAGCGGGCGAGCACGACGAGATCGGTCCCGCTCCTGGCGACGAGATCGAGGATCTGCGCCTCCTGCTCGCGCTTGGTCTCCTTGGTGACAGGCAGATAGTGGAACGGGATGCTGCCGAAATCGAGCCCGCCATAGACCTCGCGCGGATGGTTGGAGACGATCGCGGCCAGCGTCATCGGCAGCTCGCCGGTGCGCCAGCGGTAGAGGATGTCGACCAGGCAATGGTCGGACTTCGAGACCAGCAGCATCACCTTGCGATGCGCGGCGCGGTCACGCATCTGCCATTCCATGCCGAAGCGCTCGGCGATCGCGGCAAAACCGGTCTGGAGCGCCGTGAGTTCCACGGCGAGATCGGCCGCGGTGAACACCACCCGCATGAAGAACTTCTTGGTCTCGACGTCGTCGAACTGCTGGGCGTCGAGAATGTTCTGTCCGTTATGGGCCAGGAAGGTCGACACCGCCGAGACGATGCCGGGACGATCCGGACAGGACAGGGTTAGGACATATTGATGATCGGGCATGGGCCTTGATGAAGGTTTGGGCAAAGGATGCGGAACGACCTGCGAATTGCGTCCTGCTCTATCACCGACCCCGCCCTTGCGCCAATCCCGACCCCGGAGTCAGGATGAACGGACGATTGAAATTCTGACCGGAGCATGCCCATGGCCGACCGCTTGAACGGCACCCGCATCCTGATCCTGGAAACGCGCGAGGAGGCGCAGTTTTCGAAGCTCTTGGCCGAGCAAGGCGCCGAGGTCGTGCAGTGCCCGATGTTCACCATCGAGGATGCCCCGGACCCCGCCCCGGTCGAGGCCTGGATTCGCCGCGCCATCGACAAGCCCCTCGACGATCTCGTGCTGATGACAGGTGAAGGCCTGCGGCGGATCATGAAGCTCGCGCGCGCCCGCGGGCTCGACCAGGCTCTCGTGGCAGCGCTCGCCAAGTCGCGAAGATTCACCCGTGGACCTAAACCCGGCAAGGCGCTGCGCGAGATCTCGCTCGAGGCGCAGCAGACCACGGAGAAGCCGACCACCGAGGGTGTGATCGAGATGCTGGGCAAGCTCGACCTCAGGGGACGTCGCCTCGGACTTCAGCTCTATCCCGACAAGGACCACGGCGCGCTGACCGGCGCGCTGGCCGCGCAAGGCGCCGAGGTCGATACCGTGCTGCCTTACGTCTACGATTCCAAGGCAGCCGATGCCAGCATCGTCGCCGCCATCGACGACATGGCGGAAGGACGAATCGATTCCATCGCGCTGACCAATCTCGGCCAGGTCCGCCGCCTGATCGAAGCTGCGAAGGCCCATGGCAGCGAGACAAAGCTGCGCGCCGGGCTCGAACGAACCCTGATCGCCTCGGTGGGACCTGCGGTCTCGGGCGAGCTCGCCGCACACGGATTGCGCACCGACGTCTCGCCGGCCGATGAAGCCTATTTCATGCGACCGCTGATCTCGGCGATGGCCACAGCGCTCGCGGAGCGAAAGCCGGCCACAGCGCGCTGATGCGACCTGTCTTCTATCGAAGAGGAGGCGGCGGGAAAGGTTGAGGCGGCGGTGGGCGACGCCATCGGCGACGACGAGGTGGCGGCGGTGGTGGTGGCCGAAAACCGGGAGGCGGTGGAGGTGGCGGCGGTCCGGGCGGAGGCGGAGGAAACGGCTGGGCCTCGACCCGAGCCTCACTCACAACGAGAGCTGCCGCCGCTCCAATGAGCGCGAAAATACCGCGACGCGAGATCTGTTCCACCATACCTCCCGAACTCCCTTCCGCTCTCGGCGCGACGCACCTTGCACGATCTGCATGTAAGCACGCCCATTGTAACGAGACATTTCCGCTCGATTGTCTTTTGTAAATGCGCGCGGACGCAACGAGGGATAAGCTAGGAGCCTGACGCGGGGGCGGCCTGCGGCGGTTCCGATTGACACGAACATCGCCAACGCTACGTTGCCGAACAGAAACAAGAAACAACAGGGGCAAGGGAATCGCCGTGACACCCGTCATCGCGTCGTGAGCGCAGCCGCACGGCGATCCGTGCTCGCGCCATTCCGCATCCGCAATTATCGCTTTCAATGGCCCTCCGATCTGCTCACCTCCTGGGCGTTCGAGATTGAGACGCTGGTGCTCGGCTGGTACATCCTGGTCGAAACTGGCTCGGTGCTGCTGCTGACCATTCTCGCGTCGCTGCAATATGTGGGAACGCTGATTGCGCCGGTGCTCGGAATGGTGGGCGACCGCATGGGTCATCGCGACCTCCTCGTCGTGCTGCGCCTCACCTATACGGTACTAGCCTCGACCATCATGGTGCTGGCGCTGACCGGCCGTCTGGCACCCCTCAACGTCATGATCATCGTAACGATCATGGGGCTGATCCGCTCCTCGGACCTCGGCCTACGCAGCGCGCTGCTCGCCGACATCATGCCGGCCGAGCAGCTGGTCGGCGCGATCGGCCTGTCACGCACGACCCAGGACAGCGCACGCATTGCCGGAGCGCTGACGGGAGCCGGATTGTTCGCCGTGCTCGGCATTGGCTTCGTCTATGCGGCGGTCGCCTGCCTTTATCTCTTGGCTGCGATTCTCATGTCCTGCCTAGCCCGGCCGCAAAGGTCTGTCGTCACGAGCGACCTACCCGCGAACAGCCGTGCCATTTCCAAACTGCTCGACGAGCTGAAGGAAGGGATCGTCTACGCCTGGAATGGCCCGGGAATGGGCGCCGCGCTATGCGTCGCCTTCCTCGCCAATCTCACTGCATTTCCCTTCACCGGCGGATTGCTGCCCTACATCGCGCGCGAGATCTTTCATACCGACCAGACCGGCCTCGGCTATCTCTCGGCGAGTTTTGCCGTCGGCTCGCTGATCGGCTCGATCACGCTCAGCGTCGTCGGCGGACTGCGGATTGCCAGGCTTATGATCGGCGCGACGCTGGCCTGGTTCACCATGCTGCTGGTGTTCGTCGAGATCAGGACCATGCCGGTGGCCATGGCCTGCCTCGTGCTCGCCGGCATTGCCCAGAGCATGTCGATGATCTCGGCGGCCGTGATCCTGATGCGCACCGCGAGCGCACATCTGCGCGGCCGCGTCATGGGCGTCCGCATGATGGTGATCTACGGCCTGCCGCTCGGATTGCTAGCCGCTGGCAGCCTGATCGACATCATCGGCTATTCCGCAACGGGGTCGCTCTATGCCGCCGCAGGCTTCATCGCGATGCTGGCGATCGCCGTGCGCTGGCGCGCCGACCTCTGGCCGCTCCACGCACCCGCGAATGCGCGCTAGTCCCCGTAGCCGCGCAGCCGCTCGATATCGAGGATGGTGACGCCGCCATATTCGAGCCGCAGCAGGCCCTCCTTCTCCAGCCGGTTCAGCGCGCGGTTGGCGTTCTGGCGGGACATGCCGGAGAGCGCGCCGATCTCCTCCTGGGTGATCTCCAGATGCGCGGTCGATTCCGGATAGAGGATCGGGTTGAACAGCGAGGCGATGCCGCGGGCGAGGCGCGCGGTGGCGTCGAGCGTGCGGTTGACCTCGAGCATGCCGATGAACTGGCCGAGCCGCTCGTTGAGCTGGCGGACCAGGAAGCGGTTGAATCCGACGCTGTTCTCGAACAGCCACATGAAGGCGCTGCGCTCCATCAGCGCGACGCGGCTGTTGCGCAGCGCGACGACGTCGTAGCGGCGCGGCTCGTTCTTGAGCACGCTGCCCTCGCCGAACCAGGCCCCCGCCGTCAGCCCGGCCAGGCTCGTCTCCTTGCCATCGCGCGAGACGCCGCCCATCCGGGCGAGGCCAAAGACCATGCCGGCCCAATAGTCGAACGTGTCGCCGCGCATGAACACGGTCTCGCCGGTGCCGTAGGACCGTTCCGTGATTCCGGCGCGGGCGACCTCGATTTCCGCATGCGTGAGCTCGCGCGACCAGGCGGCGACGCGCTTCAGTTGATCCTCTGAAATCATGATCCCGAAGCCAGCCGCACCGTTCTGATCACTCCGCTCTTCTGCTGCACTGCAACATCACTATGTCGACCGCTATCCGACGAAAGATGGAGGCCGCGGCCATCCCAAAAACTTTGTCGCAGAATTGTCAGGCCGGAGACATTTCTCAATAGCGCTTTCCCTTATTGAGGGCCACCTCGGGCGATGCGGCTTTTGATCCCAAACGGTATCGAGGGCGGCGCGGCGTCGGCGGAGACCATCTGCTGCATGGCCTCACCGGCACGGCCGTACTAGGATCGCACCGAGAGGAACCGACGAAGAGCGCCGCTGAATGCGCCATCACCGGGAGGGATTTGTTTGGTGGCTACCAGTCTCGAAGTGCGCGGCGTGTCCTTGCGATTCGGCGGCGTTCGCGCGCTGACCGATGTCAGCTTCGCCATCAATGACGGCGAGCTGTTCTCGATCATCGGCCCCAACGGCGCCGGCAAGACCTCGATCGTGAATTGCATTTCCGGCCGCTACAAGCCGACCGAAGGCCAGCTGTCCTATCGCGAGCGCGATATCACCGGTCTGACCCCGAACGCGCGCGCCTCGCTCGGCATCGGCCGCACCTTCCAGAATCTGGCGCTGTTTCACCACATGAGCGTGCTCGACAACATCATGGTCGGCCGCCACCACCTCCTGAAGAACAATTTCCTCACGGGCTCGCTGTACTGGCTCACCGGCGCCCGCAAGGAAGAGCTCGCGCATCGCCGCAAGGTCGAGGAGATCATCGACTTCCTCGACCTCCAGTCGGTGCGTAAAGCTCCCGCGGGCACGCTCTCCTACGGCCTGCGCAAGCGTGTGGAACTCGCTCGCGCCATGGCACTGGAGCCGCGCCTCATCCTCCTCGACGAGCCGATGGCCGGCATGAATTTCGAGGAGAAGGAGGACATGGCCCGCTACATCGTCGATCTCAACGAGGAGTTCGGGATGACGGTGGTGATGATCGAGCATGACATGGGCGTGGTGATGGACATCTCCCACCGCGTCATGGTGCTGGATTTCGGCCGCAAGATCGCCGAAGGCGATCCGGCCGCGGTCCTCGCCGATCCCCACGTCAGGCGCGCCTATCTCGGTGAAGAGGACGAGGTGCTGGTCGATCCCGACGACGCTCCTCCGGCACAGGAGAGCGCGGCATGATGGATTACGCAGGCCGCGTCGCGCAGGCCGATACCTATCCGAAGATGCTGCGCCTCAACGCGAAGGAGCATGGCAACGAGATCGCGCTGCGCGAAAAGGATCTCGGGCTCTGGCGCGTCTTCACCTGGAACGACTACCAGACGCGGGTCCGCGATTTCGCGCTCGGCCTGATCGAGCTGGGCCTCGGACGAAACGACGTCATCGGCATCATCGGCGACAATCGGCCGGACTGGGTTTCCGCCGAAGTGGCAACGCATGCGATCGGTGGACTGAGCCTCGGGCTCTACCGCGACGTGCTCGACGAAGAGGCCGCCTATCTCCTCACCTATGGCGAGGCCCAGCTCGTCTTTGCCGAGGACGAGGAGCAGGTCGACAAGCTGCTCACGCTTGCCGAGCGCGTGCCGCGGCTGAAGCACATCATCTATTCCGACCCGCGCGGCATGCGGAAATATGACGACCCGCGCCTGATGTCGGCGGAGAAGTTTGCCGAGCTCGGACGCGCCCGCGCCGCGCGCGAGCCGGAGCTGTACGATCGCCTCGTCGACGCGACCAAGGGCGAGGATGTCGCGATCCTCTGCACCACGTCGGGCACCACCTCGCACCCGAAGCTCGCAATGCTCGCCGCCGGCCGTGTGCTCGGCCATTGCGCGACCTATCTCGCGTTCGATCCAAAAGGTCCCGACGACGAATATGTTTCGGTGCTGCCGTTGCCCTGGATCATGGAGCAGGTCTACGTGCTCGGCAAAGGCCTGCTCTGCCGGATGAAGATCAACTTCGTCGAAGAGCCTGATACGATGATGAACGATCTGCGCGAGATCGCGCCGACCTTCGTGCTCTTTGCGCCGCGCGTCTGGGAATCGATCGCCGCCGACGTCCGCGCCAAGGTGATGGACGCAACGCCCTTCAAGCAGCGCCTGTTCGATATCGGCATGAAGACGGGTCTCGCCGCGCTCGCAGAGGGCAAGCGCTCCGGCTTTGCTGACGCCGTCCTGTTCCGGGCATTACGCGACCGGCTCGGCTTCACCCGCCTGCGCTCGGCCGCGACCGGCGGTGCGGCGCTCGGGCCCGAGACATTCAAGTTCTTCCAGGCCATGGGCGTGCCGCTGCGCACGCTCTACGGCCAGACCGAGCTGCTGGGTGCCTACACGCTGCATCCCGAGGGCAAGGTCGACCCTGACACGACGGGCGTGCCGATGGCCGACAGCGTCGAGATCCGCATCGACAATGCCGACGTGCACGGCGTCGGCGAGATCGTGGTGCGGCATCCCAACATGTTCCTCGGCTATTACAAGAACCCCGAGGCCAGCGTTGCCGACATCAAGGACGGCTGGATGCTGTCGGGCGATGCCGGCTACTTCAACGACAACAAGCAGCTCGTCGTCATCGACCGCATCAAGGATCTCGCGGAAACCTCGCGCGGCGAGCGCTTCTCGCCCCAGTTCATCGAGAACAAGCTGAAGTTCTCGCCCTACATCGCCGAAGCCGTGGTGCTCGGCGCGGGGCGCGATGCGCTCGCGGCGATGATCTGCATCCGCTATTCCATCATCTCGAAATGGGCTGAGAAGAACCGCCTCTCCTTCACGACCTACAGCGACCTCGCCTCGCGGCCCGAGGTCTACGCCCTGCTCAAGAAGGAAGTCGAGACCGTCAACGCCACATTGCCACCGGCGCAGCGCATCTCGCGCTTCCTGCTGCTCTACAAGGAGCTGGACGCCGACGACGGCGAGCTCACCCGTACGCGAAAAGTGCGCCGCAGCGTCATCAACGAAAAATATGACGGCATCATCAACGCGATCTACCGCGGCGATGCCGCCATCCCCGTCGACACCGTGATCCGCTTCCAGGACGGCACCACACAGAGAGTGCGAACGACGTTGCGCGTTGTGGACCTTGGCGGACATGGGCACATCGCGGAGGCTGCGGAGTGAGGCAGTCAATCACTCAGCGCACCGCCCTTCGCCTCTCCCCGCTTGCGGGGAGAGGCCGGAGCGCGTCAGCGATCCGGGTGAGGGGGAGCCTCCGCAAGGGCGGTGACAATGGTCTCGAGGACGCCAGCCAGATTGCGCAACACGTCGTTGTTCCAGAAGCGCAGGATCCGATAGTTGCGGTCAATCAGCCATTTATCCCGCACAGCGTCGTGCGCGCTGTCGGCGTGTTGGCCGCCGTCCACTTCAACGATCAGACGGGCTTCGCGGCAGATGAAGTCAACGGTATACGGCCCGATCGGCTCCTGACGGACGAATTTGTAACCGTTCAGTCTGCGGGCGCGCAGTCGATACCAGAGTTTTCCTTCCGCGTCCGTCAGCGCGGCTCGCAGGCTTCTTGCGCGCCCGGTCTTGGACTCTTCGGCACCTCTCATGCGGAAGCTCCCCCTCACCCGCCGCGCCTTGCGCGTCGGCCTCTCCCCGCAAGCGGGGAGAGGCGAAAGGCCCATCATACATGAACACCGCCTTCCTCATCCAGCTCCTGGTCAACGGCCTCGTGGTCGGCACGCTCTATGGCGTGGTCGCGATGTCGTTCGTGCTGATCTACAAGGCGACGCAGGTCGTCAATTTTGCGCAAGGCGAGCTGCTGCTGGTCGGCGCCTGGGTGTGCTGGGCGCTGCTCGCCAAATACCAGGTGCCGTTCTGGATCGGCATGCCGATGACCCTGGTGTTCATGTTCGTGTTCGGCATCGCGATCCAAGTGCTGATCCTGCGACCGATGATCGGCGAACCCATCATCTCCGTGATCATGGTGACGATCGGGCTCTCGACCGTGCTGCAGGCGACGCTGAAATGGATGTTCGGCGTCAACCCGCAGCCGTTCCCGCGCGTATTCGAGAGCCAGTCGATCAGCCTGTTCGGGCTCCAGATCCAGACCGTTTATGTCATGAGCCTCGTCGTCTCGGTCGCGATGATGATCGGCATGGCCTGGTTCTTCCGCGCCTCGAAATACGGCCTAGCCATGCGCGCCACCGCGTTCAACCAGCAGGTCGCGCAGTCGCTCGGCATTTCAGTCAAGAGCGTGTTCGCGATGGCCTGGGCGATCTCGGCCACCGTGTCGGCGGTCGCAGGCGTCGTGGTTGCCGTCGTCAACGGCGTGTCCTCGGGACTTGCGGCCTACGGCATCAAGGTGTTCCCGGCGGCGATCCTCGGCGGGCTCGATTCCGTCGGCGGCGCCGTGCTCGGCGGCATCATCATCGGGCTGCTGGAGAACATCGCGCAATATGTCGACAGCGAATATCTGCACTGGGGCAATCTCTACGAGATCGCGCCGTTCTACGTCCTCATCATCGTGCTGATGATCAAGCCCTACGGCCTGTTCGGCACCCACGACATCGAGCGGATCTGATCCATGGCCGGCCCTGCCCTCATCCCCGCTGGTGATTTCCGCACCTCCTATGCGGCGGACACCACGATCTTCCCGACCACGACGAGCCGCAATTTTGCGATCGCCGGCGTGCTGGCGCTGTGCCTCGTGCCGCAAGTCCTTGGCGGTTACTGGCTCAGCATCCTGATCCAGATCGGCATCTTCTCGATCGCCGCGCTCGGCCTCAACATCCTGGTCGGCTTCACCGGCCAGATCTCGATCGGGCACGCCGCCTTCTTCCTGCTCGGCGCCTTCACCTCCGCCTATATCTCCAACAAAGCGGCGATCCCGGTGTTCTTCGCGATCCCGCTCGCAGGCGTCATCACCGCGCTGGTCGGGCTGATCTTCGGCATTCCGGCGGCGCGACTGAAGGGCCTCTATCTCGTCATCGCGACGCTGGCGGCCCAATACATCCTGCTCGACTTCTTCTCCCGCGCCGAGTGGTTCACCGGCGGCTCGGTGCCGGCAAGCGCAAACCCATTCTCGATCTTCGGCTACACGCTGCGCGGCGACAAGCAATATTTCTACGTCGTGCTGGCCTATGTGCTCTTGAGCTACATCCTCGTCACCAATCTGATGCGCACGCGCGACGGCCGCGCGCTGGTGGCGATCCGCGACCATTATCTCTCCGCCGAGATCATGGGCATCAATCTCACGAAATACCGCACGCTGTCGTTCGGGCTCGCCGCCTTCTTCGCCGGCATCGCGGGCGCGCTCTATGCCCACTACCAGCTCGTGGTGTCGCAGGAAGGGTTCGGCATCGAGCGATCGATCCTGTTCCTCGCCATGATCATCATCGGCGGCACCGGCTCGATCATGGGCACGCTGATGGGCACCGCTTTCGTGGTGCTGCTGCCCGAGGCGATGGAATTCGCCAGCCACTATCTCAAGGGCGGCGCGATCGACAAGGCGCTGTCGCTCAACACCAACATCACCTTCCTGCGCGAGATCGCGATCGGGGTGATCATCATCGCATTCCTGATGTTCGAGCCCGACGGGCTCGCGCATCGCTGGCGGCAGATCAAGGCCTACTGGAAACTCTACCCGTTCTCGCATTGAGCGCGGGCCACTCACTAACCAACAAATAAACAGGAGGAGGCAACCAATGAAGACAAAATCCCTTTTGAGCACTGCATCGCTTGCACTTGTGATCGCCGCATTCTCGGCGGGTGCGCAGGCACAGATCGCGATCGGGCATCTCGCCGATTATTCCGGCGGCACCTCCGACGTCGGCACGCCCTACGGCCAGGCCGTCGCCGACACCTTTGCCTGGGTCAACAAGAACGGCGGTGTTGGCGGCAAGCAGCTCAGCGTCGACACCAACGACTACGGCTACCAGGTGCCGCGCGCGATCGCGCTGTACAAGAAGTGGTCGGCGCCGGACAGCAAGGTCGCGGCAATCATGGGCTGGGGCACCGCGGATACCGAAGCGCTGACCGGCTTCCTCGCGCAGGACAAGATCCCCGATCTCTCCGGCTCCTACGCCGCCGCCCTCACCGATCCCGAAGGCGTCAGCGGCAAGGCCAAGCCCGCGCCCTACAACTTCTTCTACGGCCCGAGCTATTCGGACTCGCTGCGTGCGATGCTGATCTGGGCGGCCGAGGACTGGAAGGCCAAGGGCAAGCAAGGCAAGCCGAAGTTCGTCCACATGGGCGCCAACCACCCCTACCCGAACGCGCCGAAGGCCGCCGGCGAAGCCATGGCGACCGAGCTCGGCTTCGAGGTGCTGCCGCCGCTGGTGTTCGCGCTCGCACCGGGCGACTACAGCGCGCAGTGCCTGAGCCTGAAATCCTCGGGTGCCAACTACGCCTATCTCGGCAACACCGCCGCCTCCAACATCTCGGTGATGAAGGCCTGCAAGACCGCCGGCGCCGAGGTGCAGTTCCTCGGCAATGTCTGGGGCATGGACGAGAACGCCGCCAAGACGGCCGGAGACGCCGCCGATGGCGTGATCTTCCCGCTACGCACCGCGGTGAGCTGGGGCGGCGATGCGCCCGGCATGAAGACGGTGATGGAAATCTCGAAGATGTCCGACCCCACCGGCAAGGTTTATCGCCCGGTGCACTACATCGCGGCGGTCTGCTCGGCGCTTTACATGAAGGAGGCGATCGATTGGGCCGCCAAGAACGGCGGCGCCACCGGCGAGAACGTCGCCAAGGGCTTCTACCAGAAGAAGGACTGGGTCCCCGCCGGTATGGAGGGCGTCTGCAATGCCTCGACCTGGACCGACAAGGACCATCGCGGCACGCTGAAGGTCGACCTCTATCGCACCAAGATTTCAGGTGCGACCGACGGCGACCTCAACGATCTCATGGCCAAGGGCACGATCAAGCTCGAGAAGGTCAAGACCGTCGAGCTGCCGCGCAAGCCGGAACTGCTGGGCTGGTGAGCCCGGCTATTCCCTCCCACACAACCGTCATCCCCCGCGAAAGCGGGGGATCCAGTACGCCGCGGCCTCTCGAAGAATCTCAGGCGTCTCTGGAATACTGGGTCCCCCC
>NZ_AKIY01000328.1 GCF_000282615.1 Bradyrhizobium sp. YR681
CCGCCCGCCGCTCTCGCTGCACCACAAGGGCAAGCCGGATGCCGGCTTCGACGTGCTGCTGGCGCAGGCGATCGCGGAGCGGATCGGACGGCCACTGAAAATCCAGTGGTTCGAGAGCAAGCTGGATGAGGATTCGAGCCCGCAGCTGGAGGCCAATGCGCTGCTCTCCGATGGGCGCTGCTCGCTGGTCGGCGGCTACGCGCTGACGCAGGATTCCCTCGTCAAGCCCGGCATGAAGACGGCGCGCCTGCCGGACTTTGCCGGCGCCACGCGTGACGACCGCCGACGCCGCGTCGCGCTCGGCGTGCTCGCGCCGAGTCAGCCTTACGTCTATTCGCCGATGACCGTCGTGCTCGGGCCGAAGGCGCAGGGCCGCAAGATCGCCGGCATCGGCGATCTTGCCGGGCTTCGCCTCGCGATCGAGAGCGGATCGCTGGGTGACGCCATCCTGATGACCTTCGACAAAGGGCGTCTGATCGACAGCATCACCCATCTCGTCCCGGGCCGCGACGACCTCCTCGGCGCCCTCCAGCGCGGCGATTATGACGCGACGTTGATCGACCTCGGCCGCTTCGATGCCCACCGCGCCGCGCATCCCGACAGCGCAATCACTGCCTCTGGCTACTATTATCCGATCGGCGCCAATCGCGGCTATGCCGGGCTCGCCAGCGATCCCGCGCTGATCGAGGTCGTCAACAAGGCGCTGAGTGAGCTCGCCGCCGAAGGCAAGATCGCAGAATTCGGCAACCAGGCCGGCCTCACCTATTTGCCGCCGCGCGAGCCTGCGATTCTGGGCGATGTCTGGATGAAGATCATTCAGCGGTGACGCTCTCGTGTCCCGGACGCGCTACGTCCGGGGGACGAGACCTGCGGTCTTGCGTACGGCCGTTTCCACATCGTCATTGCGAGCGCAGCGAAGCAATCCAGACTGCTCCCACGGAAAGACTCTGGATTGCTTCGCTGCGCTCGCAATGACGGAGCGTGGGGCACCGACATCGACTCGCCTACCCGCACCATGAGCGCGTATGATGCCCGCGCTTTCATCCGCCCCTTTGGTGCCCCGTGAACTCCCCCACGACGCCCATCGCCGCCAACCTTCGCGATCTCCTCTCGCGCGAAATCAAGAGCGCCGAACTGCTGCGCGCGCTGATCGTTGTCGGCCCGATGGTGGCCGCCTATTTCATCGCGCGAGAAACGGCCCTTCTCAATCTCGGCCTCGTCGCCGTCTCTCTGCTCATTCCGGCGCTCAGGCTCCACCTGCCGCCGAAGGTCGTCGCGTGGCACTACCTTGCCATCCTCGTCACTTTTGCCGCCCTGTTCCTTGCCGCCCCGATCAAGCCCCTGTTCGTGGTGCTGACGGCGCTTGCCGGCTTCCTCGCCGTGGCGGGGACGCGCTATGGCGAAGATTTCCGCATGCTCGGCAATTGGGTGTTCATCCCCGCGGTCTATCTCGCCTGCGAGGTGCGGGAGGGCGTGAACGCCGCGGAAGCGATACGGCATGCCGGCGTGATCATTGTCTCCTCGCCGATCGCGCTGGCGCTGGTCTGCGCCATCCGGATCTACGACCAGCGACGGGACGGCGATGCCGCGAGTTCGTTCGGACCGCCCGCGGCCACGTGGTTTCTGCCCGCGCTGGCGACCGCCATGGCGGTGTTCGCGGCGGCTGCGCTGGTCGAGATCCTCGACCTCGCGCAGGGGCAATGGGTGATGTGGTCGGCCGCGAGCGTCGTGGTCGGCGATCTCACGGCCTCCACCGACAAACTGAAGCAGCGTGCGATCGGCGCCCTCGTCGGCGTGCCGCTGGGGTTCCTCGCCGGCAGTGTGCTGCCGCAGAGCCGGGTCGGTTATGCGCTCGCGGTTCTCGCGGCCACCCTGACGCTGATCTCGTTCTCCCGTTATGTCCTCGGCTTCGGCCTGCGCTGCTTCTTCATCGCGCTGGCCGCCTCCTTCGCCGGCGGTGCCAGCGGGATCGCGGAGGAGCGTATCGTCAATGTGCTGATCGGCGGTACTTTCGGCCTGATTGCGGTGGCCCTGACCGAGATCGTCTGGCTGCGAGTCCTGCGGAGACCCAGATCGCCCGGATGACGCGCAATTAAGCACTGCGCGGGCGCCCGAATGCGCCAATCTGTCTCGGCTGCCGCCCATGGCGGCGCCAGCCTGATGCAGTAGGTTCGGCCAAAATCAGGGAGAGAATCATGTCCGCCAAACTCGATCGCCGCCATTTCGTCGCCGCCGGCACCAGTGCCCTCGCGATGCCCTTCGTTTCGCGCGGCGCCTCGGCGCAAGCCGCGTGGCCATCGCGGCAGATCCGCATGATCTGCAGTTATCCGGCCGGCGGACAGACCGACCTGCTCGCCCGCGCCTACGGCGAATTCATCTCCAAGCAGGTCGGCAAGACCGTCGTCATCGAAAACAAACCGGGCGCCTCCGGCGCGATCGGCACCGCGGAAGTCGCCCGCGCCGAGCCCGACGGCCACACCATGCTGTGCTCGATCTCGACCACCTACATCATGAACCGGGTGGTGATGAAGAATCCCGGCTACGACATGGACAAGGATTTGACGCTGGTCAGCATCATTCCGGGCGCCGGCTTGCTGCTGGTCGCCAATCCCAAGACCGGCGTCAAGACGCTGGAGGATTTCGTCGCCTTCGCGCGCAAAAGCGGCAAGGTGAATTTCGGTACCTACAGTTCGGGCTCGTCCCCGCACATGACGATCAACGAGCTCAACAAGCAGTATGGCCTCAACATCGAGCCGGTCCATTACCGCGGCGAGGCGCCGATGTGGACCGGGATGCTGGAAGGCACGCTCGATGCGGCCATGGGCAGCTTCACGGCGGCGCAGTCCGTGCTGCAGAGCGACCGCGGCACCGTGTTCGCGGTGCATTCGAAGAAGGTCGACGCGATCCCTGCCATCAAGACTCTCCCCGAACAGGGGGCGACGTCAAAATTCTTCACCGTGAGCGGTTTTACCGGCTGGGCCGTGCCGAAGGCGACGCCGCAACCGGTCGTGGACCGCCTGGCCGAGCTGTGCGTGGCCGCCAACAGCGATCCGAAGGTGAAGGAGGTTCTCGCAACCTTCGTGCTCGAGCCGGCGATCGGTTTCAAGGAAACCAACGCGCTGTATCAGCGCGAGCTGCCGATCTGGATCGAGAGCGCGCAGTCGCTCGGCCTCGAGCCGGCCTGAGCCTCGAGGCAGCTGCCCGCCTAATGCTCGTCTGCGACGACCGCGCCCTGCTGGGCCTTGTGGATCGAGGACGGCACCACGCCGAAATATTTCCGGAAGACGCGGCTGAAATGCGATGAGCTGGAGAAGCCCCAGGAGAACGCGACGTCGGTGATGGTCTTGCCGCCGTGCGCCTCAAGCTCCTGGCGGCAATTCTGCAGCCGGGCCTGCCAGATATAATCGCTCACCGTGGTGCCGCGCTCGCTGAACAGCATGTGCAGATAGCGCTTGGAGCAGCCGAGCTCGGTGGAGATCTGGTCGATGCACAGATCCGGATCGCGCAGGTGCTCGCGGATGAAGAATTGGGCGCGCACATACATCGCCTCGGGCCCGACACGATCGAACCCCGTGTCGGCCTCGCGCAGCGGCAGCAGCAAGAGGTCGATCAGCGAATCGGCGACGCCGACCGCGCTGTTCGCCGACAATTTTGCCGCCTCGTCGAAGGTGGCATGGACGAAATCATGGGCGATCCGCCCGGTGCCCGTCTTCGCCGAGAGCTTGCACGCCGGCATCCGCTGCGACGGGAATCCGCGGTCGCGCAGCAGCGCCTTCGGCACGATCACCACGTCGTGACGGGTGAAGGCAGGGCTGATGATCGAATGCGGGCAGGAAACGTCATAGGCGATGATGTCGCCCGGGTTGATTTCGATATGGCGGCCTTCCTGCTCGAAATAGGACACGCCGTAGGTCTGGAAGTGGATCTTGATGTACGGGTGTTCGTTGGCCTTGGCGCGCGCCAGCGTGTGCGCGATGCGATGCTGGCTGACCTCGATCTGGCAGAGCTTCAGGCGTGAGACGCTGGTGTAGTCGATGCGGCCTTCGAGCGAGGACGCCTCCAGCGGATCGACATCGAAATGTCCGCACAGGCTCGTCAGCCCGTCGATCCAGCTCTGGATCTGCCGCTTCGGCGTCATGCCTGTCGTCGAGAGCGTGTGAATTGTGTCGGACATTAATCCAGCCACTGGTTTGATCCGGAAATTCGACGCGAATCGCGACCAGCGCTGCCGGAGCCCTCTGCCGTGATTGCGTGACGTTTACCTCGAATTTGAGCGGTCTTTTGCAACGAGCGCCATCGTTCCATTGCCACCCTTGAAAGTTAATCCTCCGCCTTAGTTGCAGCGCCGTCAAGGGGAACCTGAGCGGCGAACTCGCCCCCGAAGCGATGCGGAAGCCGCTGAATTCGCTACTGCAAAATCAAAATCTTCGTGTCCGTGCGCTATCAAGCAA
Source organism: Bradyrhizobium sp. YR681 (assembly GCF_000282615.1). GTDB lineage: Bacteria > Pseudomonadota > Alphaproteobacteria > Rhizobiales > Xanthobacteraceae > Bradyrhizobium. The sequence goes on from NZ_AKIY01000328.1 coordinate 4,452, forward strand.
AGCGGCTTCCCTCTTGGGCAAGTTTCCCGATGGCGAAGTCGTTAGGGATTGCGGCAGGAACAACAAGAACGGGCCGCTCCTGCACGTGGACCCGTAGCTCTCATCCGGAGGAGGAAACAGCACAGCATCGTTTCTGGTCCCAGACGTGACCGCCCTGCACGAGCAGACGCCGGACGAGAAGCCCGGTGATTGAGCAATGCTTCGGAAACAATAAACGAGACCAACGGAGGAATAACTATGCGCAAGGTACTACTGGCGACCTTTCTTGGCTCCGCGGCGGCACTCGCCGTCGGCGGCGCTTCAGCCAATGACGAGCTGAACAAGATGGCGCAGAACCCGAAAGACTGGGTGATGCCCACGGGTGACTACGCCAATACCCGCTATTCCAAGCTGAACCAGATCAACGCACAGAACGTCGGCAAGCTCCAGGTCGCCTGGACCTTCTCGACCGGCGTGCTGCGCGGCCACGAAGGCGGCCCGCTGATCATCGGCAACATGATGTACGTCCACACGCCATTCCCGAACAAGGTCTACGCTATTGACCTTTCGAACGAGAACAAGATTGTCTGGAAGTACGAGCCGAAGCAGGATCCGAACGTCATCCCGGTGATGTGCTGCGATACGGTCAATCGCGGTCTCGCCTTCGGCGACGGCAAGATCTTCCTGCACCAGGCCGACACGACCCTCGTCGCGCTCGACGCCAAGACCGGCCAGGTCGCTTGGACCGCCAAGAATGGCGATCCCGGCAAGGGCGAGACCGGCACCTCGGCACCGATGGTCGTCAAGGACAAGGTGCTGATCGGCATCTCCGGCGGCGAGTTCGGCGTCCAGGCCCACATGTCCGCCTACGACATCAAGACCGGCAAGCTGGCCTGGCGCGGCTATTCGGAAGGGCCGGATGACCAGATCCTGGTCGATGCCGAGAAGACCACCGCACTCGGCAAGCCGGTCGGCAAGGACTCGAGCCTCAAGACCTGGCAGGGTGATCAGTGGAAGATCGGCGGCGGCGCCACCTGGGGCTGGATCTCCTACGATCCCGAGCTGAACCTCGTCTATTACGGATCAGGCAATCCCTCGACCTGGAATCCGAAGCAGCGCCCCGGCGACAACAAATGGTCGATGACGATCTGGGCCCGCAACCCGGATACCGGCCAGGCCAAGTGGGTCTATCAGATGACGCCCCACGACGAGTGGGACTATGACGGCGTCAACGAGATGATCCTCTCGGACCAGGCGATCAACGGCCAGCCGCGCAAGCTGCTGACGCATTTCGATCGTAACGGCCTCGGCTACACGCTCGATCGCGGCACCGGCGAACTTCTGGTCGCCGAAAAGTACGATCCGAAGGTGAACTGGACCTCCGGCGTCGACATGGACAAGAACTCGCCGACCTATGGCCGTCCGAAGGTGCTCGACGCAGCTTCGACCGACAAGGCCGGTGAAGACCACAACGTGAAGGGCATCTGCCCGGCCGCGCTCGGCACCAAGGACGAGCAGCCGGCAGCTTACTCGCCGGACACGCAGCTGTTCTACGTTCCGACCAACCACGTCTGCATGGACTACGAGCCGTTCAAGGTGAGCTACACCGCGGGCCAGCCCTATGTGGGTGCGACGCTCTCGATGTATCCGCCGGCGGGCGAAACCCACATGGGTAACTTCATCGCCTGGGACGGCAAGACCGGCAAGATCGTCTGGTCGAACAAGGAGCAGTTCTCGGTCTGGTCGGGTGCGCTCGCCACCGCCGGCAACGTGGTGTTCTACGGCACGCTCGAAGGCTACCTGAAGGCGGTCGACGCCAAGACCGGCAAGGAGCTCTACAAGTTCAAGACTCCCTCCGGCATCATCGGCAACGTCACGACCTATGAGAACGGCGGCAAGCAGTACGTCGCAGTGCTCTCGGGCGTCGGTGGCTGGGCCGGTATCGGTCTGGCCGCAGGTCTGACCGATCCGACCGCCGGTCTCGGCGCAGTCGGCGGCTATGCAGCCCTCAGCAACTACACGGCGCTCGGCGGTACGCTGACCGTGTTCTCGCTGCCGGCGAACTAGCCCTAACCTTCGTGTCGCTCCGGCGCGTGGATCAACTCCACGCGCCGGCTCGTCTCCTCCTGATGCCTTCGAGGACAATCTCTTGCGTATAATCTGCTCAGTCATTGCTGCGATGATCTTCGTTGGGTCTGCAGGACTCGCACAAGCGGACGGTCCGGGCGACCCGACCGCCGTGAAGAAGGAAGACGACGGCAAATGGCTCGATAAGGAAGGAAACCCGACCTACAAGATTTCAGCTGATGGCACCGTGGACTGGTTCACCTATTCCGGATACCGCCGCTATCACTCCGACTGTCACGTCTGCCACGGGCCCGACGGCATGGGCTCCACCTACGCACCGGCGCTGAAGGATTCGGTCAAGACGATGAGCTATGGCGACTTCCTCGGCGTCGTCGCCTCCGGCCGCAAGAACATCTCGACCGCGCAGGAGAACGTGATGCCGGCCTTCGGCGACAATCCGAACGTCGCCTGCTACATGGACGACCTCTACGTCTATCTCCGCGCCCGCTCCGACGAGGCGTGGGGCCGGCAGCGTCCGGCCAAGAAGGAAGAGAAGAACGAGGTCTACACCAAGGCGGAAGACGCCTGCATGGGCCACAAGTGAACGTTACGAGGGCTGCCAAGACTACTTCTTGGCGTCCTTTCGAGAATTTGAGGAGTTACCGATGAAGACACGTGCCGCCGTCGCTTTCGAAGCCAAGAAACCACTCGAGATCGTCGAACTCGATCTGGAAGGACCGAAAGCCGGCGAAGTCCTGGTCGAGATCAAGGCGACGGGTATCTGCCATACCGACGCCTACACGCTCGACGGCTTCGACAGCGAGGGCATCTTCCCGTCGATCCTGGGGCATGAGGGCGCCGGCATCATCCGCGAGATCGGCCCCGGCGTGAGCTCGGTGAAGCCGGGCGACCACGTCATTCCGCTCTACACGCCGGAATGCCGTCAGTGCAAAAGCTGCCTGAGCCAGAAGACCAATCTCTGCACCGCGATCCGCGCGACGCAGGGCAAGGGCGTGATGCCCGACGGCACCAGCCGCTTCTCCTACAAGGGCAAGCCGGTATATCACTATATGGGCTGCTCGACCTTCTCGAACTTCACCGTGCTGCCGGAGATCGCGGTCGCCAAGATCCGTGAGGACGCGCCGTTCGACAAGAGCTGCTACATCGGCTGCGGCGTCACCACCGGTGTCGGCGCCGTGGTCAACACCGCCAAGGTCACCCCGGGCTCCAATGTGGTCGTGTTCGGCCTCGGCGGCATCGGTCTCAACGTGATCCAGGGCGCCAAGATGGCCGGCGCCGACAAGATCATCGGCGTCGACATCAACGACTCCAAGGAAGATTGGGGCCGCAGGTTCGGCATGACCGAGTTCGTCAACCCGAAGAAGATCACCGGCGACATCGTCCAGCACCTCGTCGGCCTCACCGACGGCGGCGCCGACTACACCTTCGACTGCACCGGCAACACCACGGTGATGCGCCAGGCGCTCGAAGCCTGCCATCGCGGCTGGGGCACCTCGATCATCATCGGTGTCGCCGAATCCGGCAAGGAGATCGCCACCCGCCCGTTCCAGCTCGTCACCGGGCGCAACTGGCGCGGCACCGCCTTCGGGGGCGCCCGCGGCCGCACCGACGTGCCCAAGATCGTCGACTGGTACATGAACGGAAAGATCCAGATCGATCCGATGATCACCCACGTGCTCAAGCTCGAAGAGATCAACAAGGGATTTGACCTCATGCACGAGGGCAAATCCATCCGTTCCGTCGTCGTGTACTAGCTCGAAAGCGTCACCCCCAAGGAGGATCGACCCATGACTGTTGCACTCCATCCCTCGATCGATAGCGGTCTCAAACAAGGCACCGGCCAATTTGCCGGCGGCACGCTCGCCTGCAAATGCAAGGACCACCAGGTCAAGGTCGGCATCAAGGGCGACGTCGCCCACAATCACGCCTGCGGCTGCACCAAGTGCTGGAAGCCGCAGGGCGCGACATTCTCCGTCGTCGCCGTGGTACCGCGCCAGAACGTCAGCGTGCTCGAGAATGGCGACAAGCTCGAGATCGTCGACGCGTCCGCGGTGATCCAGCGCCACGCCTGCAAGGCCTGCGGCACCCACATGTACGGCCGCATCGAGAACAAGAACCATCCGTTCTACGGCCTCGACTTCATCCATCCCGAGCTGTTCCAGGAGCAGGGTTCGCAGGCGCCGCAATTCGCCGCCTTCGTTTCCTCGGTGATCGAATCCGGCGTCAAGCCGGAGCAGATGGCCGGTATCCGGTCGCGGCTGAAGGAAATCGGGCTCGAGCCCTATGACTGCCTGTCCCCGGCACTGATGGACGCAATCGCGACCCACGTCGCGAAAGCCAAAGCGGCCTAACGAGGCAGCCAGACCTTCGTCCTGCCCCATCCGCTCGCCGGTCTGAACCACCACCAGCGAGCCGGATGGGTCCGGCCCCGGAACGATCGCGGCGAGGCCGCTGCCCCGCCCTCTGCGTATGAGGGCCGTGAGCTCCTCAGTCCTGGTCTCTGAATGACTGCGCAGTGCCGCCCGCTTCCCGCTCGAAGTCCGCGACTCTGCGTTTCTCCCTCCCTCGACTGAGGCATCCTGCTTCGTCCGTGCAGTCCTTCTGCCGGACGAAGCTTTTTTTGTCGTGCCTGTCTCGCAAGCGCGGCGTGATGCCGCGCCCTGCTTTTGACAAACCTGCGTTGCAGTCTTTTCCCGTCAAGAACACTCGGCTGTGAACGCCGGGCCGGCGCCATCTCTGCTATGTTCGCGCCGTCACGATGCCGCGCGAAGTTCAATCAAGCAAGAACAACACGGGGAGGTATCGAGCACATCCAGACATCGCCATTGGCGTTCCTGCCTCCCTCCGGGATCTGCCCGCGCGGGATGACGGCAGTGATGCGGCGAAACAACCAACCATCGCCGGCCGGAATCGGCGAATTTGAATTCATGCTTATGAAGAGCGAGGGACGATCATGATCAAGGTGAAGATCAACGGCCAGGAACAGAGCTGGGACGGCGACCCGGATCTCCCGCTACTCTGGTTCCTGCGCGACGAGGCCGGGTTGACCGGCACCAAATATGGCTGCGGCCAGGCCCTGTGCGGCGCCTGCACCGTCATCGTCGACAAGGAGGCGGTGCGCGCCTGCATCACGTCGATCAACGATGTGGCCGGACGCGAGGTGACCACGATCGAGGGGCTGCATCCGAACGGCGATCATCCGGTCCAGAAGGCCTGGCGCCAGGTCAACGTTCCCCAATGCGGTTTCTGTCAGGCCGGCCAGATCATGCAGGCTGCAGCTCTGCTGATGGACAATCCAAAGCCGTCGCATGACCAGATCCGCGAAGCGATGTCCGGCAACATCTGCCGTTGCGGCTGCTACCAGCGCATCGAGAACGCGGTCCACCTCGCATCGACGGGAGTGTGACATGAATTTCATCGACAATCCCCGGAAGCTTCACAGCTTTGAAAAAAACATCCGTGTCGAGAAGGTCTCGCGCCGCAGCATCCTGAAGGGTCTCGGCATCACCGGCGGTTTCGTGCTCGCCGCGCCCGTGATGTCGCGCCAGGCATTGGCCTATGAGACCGGCGCCGGCAAGATGCCGCATGGCGTCGTGGTCGATCCGCGCGTGTTCGTCGCGGTCGCGCCCGACGGCACCGTCACCATCCTCGCCCACCGTTCCGAGATGGGCACCGGCGTGCGCACCAGCCTGCCGCTGATCGTGGCCGAGGAGATGGAGGCCGACTGGTCCCGAGTCAAGGTGCAGCAGGCCCACGGCGACGAGGTCAAGTTCGGCAACCAGGACACCGACGGCTCGCGCAGCACGCGGCACTATCTGATCCCGATGCGCCAGATCGGCGCCTCCGCCCGCATCATGCTGGAGCAGGCCGCGGCCAAGCGCTGGGGCGTGCCGGCGACGGAGGTCAAAGCCGTCAATCACGAGGTCGTCCACAGCGCCAGCGGGCGCAAGCTCGGCTTCGGCGAGCTCGCGGCCGACGCCGCCAAGGAATCGGTGCCTGCGGTCGAAGGCCTCAAGCTGAAGGACCCGAAGGACTTCCGCTATCTCGGCAAGGGCCAGGTCGGCATCGTCGATCTCCATGACATCACCACCGGCAAGGCGCGCTACGGCGCCGATGTGCGCTTGCCCGGCATGAAATATGCCGTGATCGCGCGGCCGCCGGTGACCGGCGGCAAGCTGGTCAAGTTCGATCCGGACGCGGCGCTGAAGGTGCCCGGCGTCGAGAAGGTGATGCAGGTGCGCGGCTGGCCGTGGCCGTCGAAATTCCAGCCGCTCGGCGGCGTCGCGGTGATCGCCCGCAACACCGGCGCGGCGATCAAGGGCCGCGACGCGCTGAAGCTCACATGGGACGACGGCGCCAACGGCAAATACGACTCGGTCGCCTATCGCAAGGAGCTCGAGGAGGCCTCGCGCAAGCCGGGTCTCGTGGTGCGCCAGGAGGGCGACGCCGATGCCGCGCTGAAGGGCGCCGACAAGGTCATCGTCGGCGAATATTATCTGCCGCACCTCGCCCATGTCAGCATGGAGCCCCCTGTCGCGGTTGCCGACGTCAAGGGCGACAAGGCGGAGATCTGGGCGCCGGTGCAGAGCCCCGGCGGCACCCGCGAGGACGTCGCCAAGACGCTCGGCATTCCCGAAGGCAACGTCACCGTCAACGTGACGCTGCTCGGCGGAGGCTTCGGCCGCAAGTCGAAATGCGATTTTGCGCTCGAGGCCGCCCTCCTCTCGAAGGAACTCGGCGCGCCGGTGAAGGTGCAATGGACGCGGGAGGACGACGTCCGCCACGACTTCCTGCACACGGTCTCCGTGGAACGGATCGAGGCGGGACTCGACAAGAGCGGCAAGGTGATCGCCTGGCGCCATCGCAGCGTGGCACCGACCATCGCATCGACCTTCGCCGCCGGCGCCAAGCACGAAGCGGCGTTCGAGCTCGGCATGGGCCTCGTCGACATGCCGTTCGAGATCGCCAACATCTCCTGCGAGAACCCGGAGGCTGCGGCGTTCACCCGCATCGGCTGGTTCCGCTCGGTCTCCAACATCCCGCGCGCCTTCGCTGTGCAATCCATGGTCGGCGAGATCGCGGCTGCGACCGGCCGCGACCAGAAGGAGACGCTCCTTGCCTTGATCGGCACACCTCGCATCGTCAAGCCGGCGGTGAAGGACATGTGGAACTATGGCGAACCGCAAGACAGCTACCCGATCGACACCGCGCGCCTGCGCAAGGTGGTCGAGCTGGTGGCCGAGAAGGGCGAATGGGGGCGGCCGGTCGCCAAGGGCCACGGCCTCGGCATTGCCGTGCACCGCAGCTTCGTCAGCTACATCGCGACCATCGTCGAGGTCGCCGTCGACGACAAGGGCAAGCTGACGGTGCCACGGGTCGATACCGCCATCGACTGCGGCACCTATGTCAACCCGGAGCGCATCGCCTCGCAGATCGAGGGCGCCGCGATCATGGGCCTGAGCCTCGCCAAATATGGCGAGATCAGCTTCAAGGACGGCAAGGTGGAGCAGAAGAACTTTGACGACTTCCAGGTCATCAGGATCGACGAGTCCCCCGCGGTGACCAATGTCTACATCGTGCCGCCCGGACCCGACACGCCGCCGAGCGGCGTCGGCGAGCCCGGCGTGCCGCCGTTTGCGCCCGCGCTGATGAATGCGATCTTCGCGGCGACCGGCAAGCGCATCCGCAGCCTGCCGCTCGGCAAGCAATTGGAGGCTTGAGCGGAACATTGAACGGCCTCGCGCCGTTTCCATCGATCTGACAGGAGCAGATCGATGACCAACATCTCAAGGGCGCTCGCAGTCTCGTTGCTGTCGAGCGCCTTTTTCATGACGACGACAGGCGCGTTCGCGCAGAGCAACACGACGCCGCCGACCACGGCGACGCGCCCCACCGCGCCGGACCAGAACTCCCTTCCCAACGCCACCGCCCCGCCCGCTTCGACCACCCAGACCACCGGGCAGAGCAGCACCGATCCGAAGGTTCAGGAGATGAACCAGAAGGAGAAGGACAAGGTGGACCGGCAGGGGAAGTAGTCGGCGCGCGTCTGTGCATCGATGTGCCCTCGCCCCTTGCGGGAGAGGACAGCGATGCTGGTAGACGCGAACTCACTTGGGTGAGGGGTATCTCTGCGCATGCTCACTTGCTCACGTGTGCGCCGACAAAACCCCTCATCCGGCGCTTCGCGCCACCTTCTCCCGCAAGGGGAGACGGATGACGCAAATGCGGCAGACGTTGCCGTCCGCCGCATTCGCCACCCCCCCCCTGACGCTCCGCTTCTTTCGATCCGCCCGCGGAGCTATTTCTTCAGCGCGAACACCCAGATCACGCCGCCTTGCGGCACGTTGGCCTCGATACCGATATTGTTGGTGACGAGCGCATCCTGGATGCGCTGCGCATCGACGCCCCATCCCGACTGGATCGCGATGTACTGGGTGCCGTCGATCTCATAGGACACCGGCATGCCCATGATGCCGGAGTTGGTCTTCTGCTCCCACAACAGCTCGCCGGTCTTGGCGTTGAAGGCGCGGAAGTTGCGGTCGTTGGTGCCGCCGACGAAGACGAGATCGCCCGCGGTCGCCGTCACCGAACCGAACAGCTGCGATTTCGGGAAGTTGTGTTGCCACACCTTCTTGCCGGTGGCGGGATCCCAGGCCTGGAGCTCGCCGAAATGATCCGCGCCGGGCTTGGTCTTCAGGCCGATGTCTTCCGGCTTGGTACCGAGCCAGAGCTCGCCGGGCTTGAGCGGTACCTTCTCGCCGGTGAAGCCGCCGCAGAAATTCTCGTTGGCCGGCACATAGACGAGCTTGGTCCTTTCGCTGTAGGCCGCCGACGGCCAGTCCTTGCCGCCCCACAGTGACGGGCAGAACTCCACCCGCTTGCCGACCATCGGCTTGTGGGCGGGATCGACGATCGGCTTGCCGCTCTCGGCATCGATGCCCTTCCAGACGTCGGTGGAGACGAACGGCCAGCCGGCGACGTAGTTGATCTTGGTCGGGGTGCGCTCGAGCACCCAGAAGATCGCGTCGCGCCCGGGATGGACCAGGCTCTTGATGCTGCGGCCGTCGCGTTGCAGATCGATCAGCATCGGCGCCTCGACCTCGTCCCAGTCCCAGGAATCGTTCTGGTGATATTGGTGATAGGTCTTGATCTTGCCGTTGTTCGGATCGAGCGCGAGCACCGACGAGGTGTAGAGATTGTCGCCGGGATGCATCTCGCCGGGCCATGGCGCGGCGTTGCCGACACCCCAATAGATCGTCTTGGTGTCCTTGTCGTAATTGCCGGTCATCCAGGCCGAGCCGCCACCGTTCTTCCAGTCCTCGCCTTGCCAGGTGTCATGACCGGGCTCGCCTTCACCGGGAATGGTGTAGGTCCGCCACAGTTCCTTGCCGTCCTTGGCATCGTAGGCGGCGACATAGCCGCGCACGCCGAACTCGCCGCCGGAGCCGCCGACGATGACCTTGCCGTCGACGATCAGCGGCATCAGGGTCATGTACTGACCCTTCTTGTAATCCTGCACCTTGGTGTCCCACACCACCTTGCCGGTCTTGGCATCGAGCGCGACGACATGGTCGTCAGTGGTGGCGAGATAGAGCTTGTCCTCCCAGAGGCCGACGCCGCGGCTGGTCGGATGCAACTGGAACAGATCGTCGGGGAGCTGCCGCTTGTAGCGCCAGTATTCGTCGCCGGTTTTCGCGTTGATCGCGATCACCTGCCCCATCGGCGTTGCCACGAACATCACGCCGTTGTTGACGATCGGCGGCGCCTCGTGGCCCTCGACGACGCCGGTGGCGAAGGTCCAGACCGGTGTGAGACCCTTCACGTTCGAGGCGTTGATCTGGTCGAGCGGGCTGTAGCCCTGCCCGTCATAGGTGCGCCGATAGAGCATCCAATTGCCGGGCTCCGGATTCTCCAGACGCTGCTGGGTGACCGGCGCGTAGTTCTCGATCGGGCCGGCGACGGCGGCGGTCGAGACGAGGCAGGTGAAGGCGACGAAGCCGGACAGGTACCATTGCTTCCTGGTGATCGACGTTTTCATGGACGTTCCCCTTTTTCATCCGTTTGAATTCTTGTTGTGAATTCTTGTCTTGGATTCTTGTCGTACGTCCCGTCGTCCGCCCGTCGGCGGATGCGGCCACTCGTGACGCGGGCATACCCCGCATTGTCCATCATCCCGGCTGCACGCCACCTACCTTTCCGATGAAATTACCGGCGACGCTGAGCGAGCCGTCAGCGAGCGCAATCGGTAGCGCCGCGAGCCGCCGCGGCGCCGGCCCGAACACGACCTGCGCGCCCGCGCGGGGATCGTATTCGGAGTTGTGGCACATGCACTTGAAGACCTCCTTGTCGCCGACATCGCTCTTGACCCAGGCGGTGACGGGACAGCCGGCATGCGAGCAGATCGCCGAATAGGCGATGATGCCGTCGACGGAACGCGCGCGCGTCTGCTCGTCGAGCTCGGAGGGATCGAGCCGGATGATCAGGATCTCGTTGAGCCGGGAGGCACTGCGCACCACCGATGTCTTGGGATCCTTCGGCCAGGCATGCACCGGTGGCCCGCCTGCGGGAAGATCGGCCAGGGTGACCGGCTTTCCTTCCTGGTCGCCTTCAGAGAAGACGAGCAGATCGCCCTTCTGCGGCCGCTCGTCGGAACCCGGCGGATCTTCGCCTGCATGCGCTCGCGCGGAACAGCCGAGACAGGCGGTGGTGGCGAGCGCACCGAGCAGCAGCGTTCGCCGCGTCTGCTCCGTGCGCGCGTCAACTTCAGGTTCCGTAGCGCTCTCGGAGGATGCGGAATTGGCGTTGAAGGATGCGCGCGACATGCCCGTCAGCAGGCGCTGGAACTCTGCCGAAAACAAGGCGGAGAATTGGCGCCGCAGTGCATCAATATGGCTTTGCTCGCTTTGATTGAACGTGACTGAACCCATTCAAACGCATTTTCACGAGTTCTACGTCATGCCGCGCGAACGGCATGATGATTTTGCAGACCAGACCGATGATGTTGGAATTGGTGCAACGCGCCATCGCACGATCAAGTTTGCGCATTTCTCAGGCAGGCATTCAGTATGTCACGACCGGAGCACGTGACGCGGCGAAGCGATGCGGCCGGCGATCGTTGCGGACGCCATCTCGAAACTGTCGGCGATGCGACGCGCCTTGTCGATGAAGAGGCTGGCTGCCGGTGGCGGACAGACTTCGCGTGCGGTTTGCTCGAACAGGTCGAGCCAGCGATCGAAATGATTGCCGACGAGGCTCAGCGGCATATGCGCCCGCATTGGCGAACCATGATAGCGGCCGCTCATCAGCACGACCGATGACCAGAACCCCTTGAGCTTCGTAAGATGCTCGTCCCAATTCTGCACGACCGCGAACACGGGCCCCAGCAACGCGTCCTCGCGCACGCGGCCGTAGAAGCGGGTGACGAGTTCCCCGATCATCTCCTCGGTGATCCCGGTGCGCTCGATCGCATCCTGGGTCAGCAGGTTCCGCCGCGCGGCCGCAGCTTCCCGCTCGGCCTTCAGTCGATCCGACATGTCCTTATGTTTCCGTTCCATTGTTCCCGCGGGCCGCCCGTTCGACATTGTCGGGCCAATTGCGCGCGGCGTCTTTGTCGCAGCGCAAATTGCGGGATCGGCGGCGGGCGTTTCGAGCCCGGCGCCTGCACCTCGATAAGAATCGTAGGGTGGGCAAAGGCGCACTTGCGCCGTGCCCACCATCTCTCTCGATCACGACAAATGCGTGGGCACGCTCCGCTTTGCCCACCCTACGGCACTGGCGCCTCGATCATGCGCCGTAGCTATAGAAACCCTGCCCGGTCTTGCGGCCGAGATGGCCGGCGTCGACCATTTCCTTGAGCAAGGGGGCCGGACGGTATTTGGGATCGTTGAAGCCCTTGTAGAAGACCTCCATCACCGACAGCATGGTGTCGAGCCCGACGAGATCGGCCAGCGCCAGCGGCCCGATCGGATGGTTGCAGCCGAGCTTCATGCCGGCGTCGATCTCCTCCGCCGTCGCGATCCCCTCCTGGAGCGCGAAGATCGCCTCGTTGATCATCGGGCAGAGGATGCGGTTGACGGCGAAGCCCGGGCTGTTCTTGGCGGTGATCGCCACCTTGCCGACGCGCTGGGCGAAATCGAGCGCCTTGGCGTGGGTGTCGTCGGAGGTCTGCAAGCCGCGGATCAGCTCGAGCAGCGCCATGACAGGCACCGGGTTGAAGAAGTGCATGCCGATGAAACGATCGGGGCGATCGGTTGCAGCGGCAAGCTTGGTGATCGAGATCGACGAGGTATTGGTCGCAAGCAGCGTGCGCGGTGACAGCGTCGCGCAGAGGTCCTTCAGGATCTTGACCTTGAGCTCCTCGTTCTCGGTCGCGGCCTCGATGACGAGATCGCAATCGGCGAGCTTGGCACGATCGGTCGTGCCGGTGATGCGCTTGAGCGTGGCCTCGCGGTCCGCCGCCGACATCTTCTCCTTCTTGACCAGGCGCTCGAGGCTGCCGCCGACGGTCGAGATCCCGCGGTTCACCGCCGCATCGGAAATGTCGACCATCACGACCGACAGCCCGGCCGCCGCGCAGATCTGCGCGATGCCGTTCCCCATGGTCCCCGCCCCGATGATGCCAACCGTCTGGATCATTGCCTCATATCCTTCATCCTTGCGGGGTGTGCCGATCGCGGCCCGCCCCATTTGTTTCTGCATCAGGGTCTAGCACTGCCAACCGGCAGGTGCGACCTGATCCTCCTCCTTCCTTAAAGCATCCGAAGCGGGAATAAAGCCGCCATTCGGTCGCGAAACGACATGATTTGACGACCTCGCGGCCTGTTTCGCCCGAGTTTTGCATCTCGTCCCGCCCTCGAGAAGTGCCGAGGGCGCAGGGAAGGCCGGGCGCCGGCTGGCACCCGCGGTCCGCTGTGCGCTGGGTAGCGCATAGAAATTGCACAGCGGCATACAGGGCAGCCTGGACATCCCGGCCTTCCCTGCGCGAATGGTCGACGGCTTATGCCGTGCTCTCCCCGGAGCCGAGTTCTCTCTGGCCTCCGTCACCGCGCGAAATCCACCGGTGCCGCCCGGTTGGACGAACACCGCATTCGCGAGGCTTGACCGTAGCAACGACGGTCAGGACCACACGGTTTTGCCGTACGCGATCTGCGCCGTCCGTCACACGCCGTCCAGGGCTCACGGGGTTCGGCTCAATCCTCTGCCCGCCCCGCCCTCGACCTTGCGTGCCCACGCAGCTCGCGTCCACCGCACCTCACCCACGTATCGGACGACTCGCGATCCGCCCCTCGGACCGGGTGAGATGGCAAATACATACGACAAATCCGAATTTCGGTAAAGTGGAATATTTTCGTGCGAGCGGATTGACAATCGGGCAGCCGCTTTGGCGCAGGTGTTTTGCCCGTCGGGCAAATCTCCGCCGGCCTGGCGGCCGGGAACCTAGCCTGCTTGGAGGACGTTAGCTGGCCGACAGGCCGCGATCGAGCCGGCTGGAGGAATTGCGATTTTTTCCGATGACGAAGGCATCGATCACGGCGACCTCAGGAGCGCGGCGACCCCTTGGGTCACCGGCGGTGGCCCCGACATTCGCCCTGTCACCGGAAGCCTTGCATGCGACGTCCTGGTCATCGGCGCGGGCATCACCGCCGCCATGGTCGCCGAAAGCTTCACCCGTCGCGGGCACGAGGTCGTCATCATCGACCGGGAAACGCCGGGTCACGGCAGCACAGGCGCGAGCACCGCGATGCTGCTCTGGGAAATCGATCGCCCGTTGTCCGAGCTCACGCAAGCCTACGGATTTGAGCGGGCGGCGCGCTGCTACACGGCGAGCCTCCGGGCTGTTCAGGGACTGATATCCTTGACGCGCAGATATCGCATCCCCTGCCATATTAGAGATCGGCATTCGCTCTATCTCGCGGTCGCCGACAGCGGAAAATCCCTGAGAGAGGAATCCGAACTGAGAACGCGCGCCGGCCTGCCGGGCGTGTTTCTCGATCATGTTTCCCTGCTCAGCCGGTTCGAGATTGCGCGCGCCGGTGCGATTCTCTCCCCGCTTGCCGCCGATGCCGATCCAGTCGAGCTTACTCACGAGCTCCTGAAGATTTCCGTCGGCCGCGGCGCCTCGATCCGGCAAGCCAACGCGACGGCGTTCGAGAGCGCCGGCGCCAAGGTCATCGTGGGGCTCGATGGCGGCCACGAGATCGAGGCGAACCGCGTGGTGCTGTGCACGGGTTACGTCATGCCCGGCATCGTGCGTCCAACCATCCAGCGTCCGACGTCCAGCTGGGCCATTGCCACGGAGCCTCAGCCCCAGAACCTGTGGCCGGAAGATGCGCTGATCTGGGAGGCGAGCCACGACTACCATTATGGCCGCAGCACATCCGACGGCCGCATCATTTTCGGCGGCGAGGATGATGATTCCGCGATCGAGCCACAGGCTCGCGACGCGCTGAACCCGGCCAAGCAGGAGCGCCTGAGACAAGCGCTCCGGGCGCTTTGGCCGCGATCCCTAGACAAGGTCGACTATTGCTGGTCGGGGGCGTTCGACACAACGAAGGACGGATTGCCGCTCATCGGCGCCGTACCAGGCCAGAAGAACATTTTCGCGGCCTACGGCTACGGCGGCAACGGCATCACGTTCAGTTACCTTGCCGCCGAACTGCTGGCGACGCTTTGCTCCGGAGGCAATTCTCCCCTGTTCGATGATTTCGCGATCGACCGCACCGCGTAAGCTGACCAATCATCGGAACGTCAGACAGCGGACCGCACGGCGTAGCGACCGGCCGGCTCGGGAAAGCCGATTGACAGCCGGCCATTATTTCCATATTCGTTGAAATATGGAAAAGACAGACGCCGTGACCGCGCTCGCCGCGCTTGCGCAGGACAATCGCCTCGACGTCTTCCGCCTGCTGGTGCAGGCGGGCCCCGATGGCATGGCCGCCGGTGCGATTGCCGAAGCGCTGGATCTTGCGCCCAATACGCTGACGTTCCACTTCGACCGGCTGCGGATGGCGGGCCTCGCCACGGTCCGGCGCGAAGGGCGCTCGATGATCTATGCGGCGCGGTTCGAAACCATGAACACGCTGCTCGGATTTCTGACCGAAAACTGCTGCGGCGGAACGTCATGCGCTCCGGCGGCGGCCTGCAAACCCGCGCGAAAGCGCAGCAAAATCCCGGCCTGACAGAATCCCCCCCTGAAAGGACAGAGCATGAAGCGCCTGCACATTCACATGTCCGTCGAGGATCTCAGCCGCTCCATCGGCTTCTACTCGGCCCTGTTCGCTTCCCAGCCTACGATGGTGAAATCCGACTACGCCAAGTGGATGCTCGAAGACCCGCGCGTGAACTTTGCGATCTCGACGCGCGGACGCGAGCCGGGCCTCGATCATCTCGGCATCCAGGTCGAGACCGGGGATGAGCTCCAGGAGGTCTATGCGCGATTGCGGCAGGCCGGCGGCGACATCATTGAGCAGGGCCAGACGACCTGCTGCTATGCGAGATCCGAGAAATCCTGGATCGACGATCCCGCCGGCATCGCCTGGGAGACCTTCCGCACCACGGGCGAGAGCACCGATTACGGCGACGGCAGCGGCGAGAACGGCGCGCGGGTTGCCCATGAGAAGCCCGCAGAAAAGCCATCGGCCTGCTGCGCGCCGCAGGCGGCGCCGAAGCAGTCGTCCGCCTGCTGCTGAAGGTCCGGCCATGGATGCGGTCATCTACCACAATCCCGCTTGCGGCACCTCGCGCAACACGCTCGCGACGATCCGCAACGCCGGCATCGAGCCGCACGTGATCGAGTATCTGAAGACGCCGCCATCGCGGGCGCTGTTACAGCAGCTCATCGTCCGCATGGGGCTGTCCGTGCGCGAGCTGCTTCGCGAAAAGGGCACGCCCTATGCCGAGCTCGAGCTCGGCAACGCCGCCCTGACCGACGACCAGCTTCTCGACGCGATGATGGCGCATCCGATCCTGATCAACAGGCCGATCGTGGTGACGCCGAACGGCGTGAAGCTCTGCCGCCCCTCCGAGCTGGTGCTCGATCTGCTGCCGGCGCAGCACGGCGAATTCGTCAAGGAAGACGGCGAGGGCGTCCGGCTGGATCGCGGCGCCTGATGCCGGGCCTTGCGCAGCGCGCCTTCGCCGAATGGCTCGGGACGGCATTTCTACTCGCCGCTGTCGTCGGCTCGGGGATCATGGCGCAGAAGCTCGCCGGCGGGAACGTCGCGCTGGCGCTCCTGTGCAACACCATCGCCACAGGCGCCATCCTCGTGGTGCTGATTCTGGCTTTCGCGCCGATATCGGGGGCCCATTTCAATCCGGTCGTGACGCTGGCATTCACCCTCCGCGGCGAGGCGCGATGGGCCGATGCGGCGATCTACGTCCTCGCCCAGATCGCAGGCGCAATCGCCGGCGCGTGGATCGCGCACATGATGTTCGAGCTTCCGGCCCTCCAGGTTTCGCTCACCGAACGCACGGGGACCGGACAATGGCTCGCCGAGGCCGTGGCCACCTTCGGCCTGCTGACGACGATCCTTGGCGTTCGATATCGGACGCCCACCGCCGTTCCCTACGCCGTCGGCCTCTATGTCACGTCAGCATACTGGTTCACGTCGTCCACCTCGTTCGCAAATCCCGCGGTCACCATCGCCCGCTCCCTGTCCGATACATTCGCGGGGATCGCTCCGCGGAGCATGCCGTCTTTCATCATCGCTCAATCCATCGGGGCTGTTCTTGCCATCCTGCTCGCGCGCTGGCTTTGGGGTAGCGCCCCAGAAATGCGAGCCGTTCCCCAGGCCGCGTCCCGTGAGCCGGCATGACGCACCGCCGACATCCGTTTTCCGAATGAATCGCGTGTTCAAATCGTTTCTGCCGGGTATTCTGTAGAGGTCAAGGACACTCGCAGGAACGATCCGTGAAGCGATTGCGCAGCATCGATATCGACGATCCGGAGGCAATCTGCCCGGCGCCGAAGCGTCAGGCCGGATGAACGATTTCGCTCACGCCATCGCTGCCGCCTTCGCGCTGATCGGCGAGGCCGATGCCGAACTGCTCGGCATCGTCGCCTTGTCGGTGCGTGTCAGCCTGACGGCCGGCATCGTCGCGCTGCTGATCGGCGCGCCGTTCGGGGCCTTGCTCGCAATCTCCCGTTTCCGGGGACGCCAGGTCATCATCGTGCTGACCAATGCGCTGCTCGGCCTGCCCCCGGTCGTGGTCGGGCTCGCGCTCTATCTTCTGCTGTCGCGGTCCGGCCCGCTCGGGGCGGCCGGCCTGCTGTTCACGCCGACGGCCATGGTGATCGCACAGACACTGCTCGCCACACCGATCGTGGTGGCACTGGTGCACCGGCCGGCGAGCCTGCTCTGGGCCGAGTATGGCGATCTGGCGCGGATCGACGGATTGTCGGCGTTGCGCAGCATCGCGCTCCTGTTCGCGCTCGGACGGACCTCGCTGCTGACGGCCTTTCTCGCAGCCTTCGGGCGCGCCATTGCCGAAGTCGGCGCCATCATCATCGTCGGCGGCAATATCCGCGGCTTCACCCGCACGATGACCACGGCCATCGCGCTCGAGACCAGCAAGGGCGACCTGCCACTGGCACTGGGGCTCGGGCTGATCCTGCTCGCACTCAGCGTGGCGGTGTCGACGGTCGCCTTTTTGCTAGTGGGACGCGTTCGGGAAAAATAACTGCTCGCCGCCGATCTTGTAGCCGGCGATCGCCTCCTGCCCCTTCGAGGAGACCAGCCAGTCGATGAAGGCCTGCCCGTCCTGCGCCTTCACGTTGGCATGCTTGGCCGGATTCACCAGCATGACGCCGTACTGATTGAACAGCCGCTTGTCGCCCTCGGTCAGGATGGCGAGCTCGCCGCGGTTCTTGAACGACAGCCAGGTGCCGCGATCCGACAGAACATAGGCATTCGACGACGAGGCCATGTTCAGGGCCGGTCCCATGCCCTGGCCGATCTCGCGATACCAGCCGTCCTTGCCGGCACCGAGATCGACGCCCGCCTCTTTCCACAATCTCAGCTCGGCCGCATGGGTGCCGGACTTGTCGCCACGCGAGACGAACGGCGCCTTCGCATCCGCGATCTTGCGAAGCGCATCGATGACGTCCTTGCTGCCGGCGATCTTCGCGGGGTCGCTCTTCGGGCCAACGATGATGAAATCGTTGTACATGACGTCGAAGCGCTTCACGCCCTGCGCCTCGGCCATGAACTTGTCTTCGGCGGGCCTGTCATGGACGAACACGACGTCGGCATCGCCTCGCCGCCCGATGTCGAGCGCCTGGCCGGTGCCGACGGCAACGACTTTCACGCCGATGCCGGTGGCCTTCGAGAACAGCGGCAGCAGATGGCCGAACAGCCCCGACTGCTCCGTCGATGTCGTCGAGGCCACGGTGATGGTGCGATCCTGCGCGTATGCGCCTGTCGACCAGAACAGAACCGCTGCGATGGCGGCAAGCCTTTTCATTGCGTCGTCCTCACACCAGATGCCAGGTGTTCCAAATTACCTTCGGCGGAGCAGCGCCGGGAACCCCGACGTTCGGCGCAACGCAGTGGCGAGCGGCGGCAACGGCGTGATTTCACGATCACAGCTTGCCTCGCGCGATGGTGCGCGGATGTTCTGCAATTGGTCCCATCTACATTGACATCAGTGTGACGGCCGGGGCAGTTTTTCACATTGCTGGCGAATCAGCGATTGCCTCACGCCGAGTACCTCTTGGACAACTCCCAGTGCTTTCGAGACTGATATCGTTGCTGCGCCGCATTCCTGCGGTGAAATGGGCGTTCACCCGGCTCCGGCCCTCGCCGCATGGCGGCAGCATCGACGTCGCGCCGATCGCCGCAAGCGACTCGCTCTCCGACATCGCAGAAGCCGCTCCGGCTTTCGACAGCAGCATCAGCACCGAGCTGTTGCACGCCGACGCCGTGGTCACGGCTCCGCCTGCCCAAGAAGAGGCCGCGATCTCCGCCTTCGCGGAGAGCCTGTCGGCAGTGCCGGGCGATACCGGCGTCATCGACGATTCATCCCGGAATGCGCCGGCAGATGGCGAGCCCGCCATGGTCGAAGAGGCGCCGGTTTCTGCGGTCGAGGCCAGCGCGATTGATGCTCTCGAACTCATCGACGACGATCCGCCTGCGGAACTTTCGCCGATCGTTGAAGAGTCGCCGGCCCTGTCCGTCGAGGCCGAGAGCAAGCCGGTCGATGCTCCCGAGCCTGTCGCCGACAATTATCCATCAGTCGAAGTCCCGGCCGAAGTTGAGGCCGACGTCGCAGCCGCAGCACCGGTCTCGTCTGTCGACGTCGCGAATACGGCGGTTGACGCTCCCGTTCTCGTCGTCAACGACGATCCCTGCTCTGGCGTTGTCGTGGATGTCGAGCCGGCGATCGTCGATGACGCCGGCGTCGCGCTCGCCGGGAACGAAGTCCCGGCGGCGAATGTCTCCGAAAGCAGCATTGAAAGCGATCCATCCCCAAGCGTCGCAGCAGAGATCAAGCCGATCTCTGCAAACGATCTTGCACCCGTTACAATCGCTGCCGCTGAGCTCACATCGCGCGTCATTACAACTATCGCACCGGAGCCGGTTCTTGACTCTCCCGCTCCGAAGATCCCTACGGCACCGAAGGCTCGTGCCAAAGCCGCGGAACCTGCCGATCGCGCCGCGCTGATCCGGCAGCGCTGGGCCGAGACCGGGATCAGGATGTGGAACCCGCGGCTTCACGGCGCCGGCGAGGCGACGCTGAACATCCAGGGCAGCATCGGACTGCTGCCGCCCGCGCCCGGCGAGACGATGCCGCGCTACGACAAGCTTGAATTCAAGATGCTCGGCGGACAGATCGTCTGCGAGGGCGTCATCGTCGAGGCGCCCGCGCAAGCGAACCAGCGCAGCTTCACGCGGCTTGCCGAGCCCGGGAAGCCGGAGCGGGCCCGCGAGCCGATGCGGGAACGCCAGGCCGCGCTCGCTTGACCTTTCCTTCAGCGGCGTTGCTTCCTATATTCCAGGCTGACGCCTTCGAGCTGATGTCTTGGATGTGGGAGCTCGCATGCCCGCGAAATCATTGTCATGGATCGTGATCGCAGCCCTCTGCGTCTCGCAAGGTGCCTTTGCGGCATCCCGCAAGCGGTCGCGCCATGTGCCGGCAACGGCGTCCGCCACCGATGCTGCCGCCCCCTACAAGGCCGACCGGCTCTCGTCCTCGCGCGGCGAGACCATCCTCGACACGCCCGGCCAGACCACCGTGCTGACGCGGCAGGTCCTCGACGACAAGAACGCAACCAGCCTGCGGGACGCCATGCGTTCGACAGCCGGCGTGACGATCGGGCGCTAGACCTTCGCGCTCATTGTATCGGATAGCCCTGCCAGACCCACTCCAGTGCCGATGGCAGCGTTTGCGCGATCGTCGGCCGGTCGACGTGTTTGGCATTGCGCACGAACAGGAACTGGTAGTGATAGCCCTTCTCGGCCAGCACCTTGGCCATCAGTGCGTTGGACAGGGTCCAGTCGTGCATGCCGTCGGGAATGGTGGGGTTCGGATAGAACAGGTCCTGGTCGCCGCCAAAGAACCAGAAACGGATCGGCTTCGTCGGCGCGGCAACGATCAGCGGCACGCCGGGCGGCTCCGCCGGCGTCAGCACGCCGGCCTTGGAGATGAGGTTGGGCCCGGCCGGCCCCGCCCATGCGCTGTGATACTCCCACGCGCCACCGCGCAACGACGGATCGTGCGGCCATTGCTGGTTGACCATGGTCGGCGAGAACGCGAGCACACGATGATAGAGATCGGGATAGAACCAGGCCATGGTGAAGGCCGCAGCCCCGCTCGAGCTCAGCCCCATGGTTGCGCGCCCGTCGGGATTTCTGGTGAGCCTGACGTCGGCGTTCTTTTCCACCAGCGGCAGCACCTCGCGCTCGACAAACTGCGCGTACGCACCCGACACCGCGTCATATTCGCGGCCGCGCTGGCTGCCCTGCGCGTCCTGCCCGCCATTGCCGATCTGGATCGCGATCATCGGCGGCACGCGGCGTTGCGCGATCAGATTGTCGAGCGTGGTGGCAAGGTCCTTGTAGGCATTGGAGCCGCCGTCGCCGACCACGATGAACGGCGCCTCGGTGCCGGGGACATATTGCGCGGGAACGTAGACGTCGATCGTGCGTGACCAGATGCCGGGATGGCTGGTCGTGACGATCATGTGCGACTTGTCGTCCGGCGCCGTCACAGTCGTCATGATCGAGGAGTTGTTGCAGCCGGGAACGTCGTCGCGGATCAGGCCGGGATTGTAGATCGCGCTCTCCTTCGACGACAGCGTGAAGGATTTCGTCGCGCCGCGCGGCACGCCGTCCTTTGCGACGGTCTCCGGCGCGGGATTATGGGTGGGCCCGATGATGAAATTGCCCTCGGCGCCGGGCGGCGGCAGCGTTCCGTCGGGTAACTCGGTCGCACGCGGATAATTGGCGCTCGAAGGATCGCGCGTCGGCGGCGCCGTCTTGAAGTCGAGGCCAGTCGTGTCGATGAAGAACGGCGCGGCCTTGTCGGTGGTATTGGCGCCGGGCGGCACGGCCATGTTCTGGGTCACGCAGGCCGGCTGCGACAGCGCAATCGAAGCAAAGGAGACGACGGAAATCAGCGTCCCCCCAAGGACGGACAATGAATTGGTCATTTCAGCTCCCGGTGCCGACGAGTCTTGCTGGCTCGTCTTGCTGGCTCGTCTTGCAACCAAGTATGCCGGCCGGCCGGCGCGCGGTCAAACAGCCCGCGGCCGCGTTGCAGTAATGGTCGCCATGCTCAAACCGGACAGGCCACCTTTATTCCGTGCATGTCAGTCAATTTTTCCGGACATGAAGCCGTTGCTGACTTCCAGCACAAGACGTAGTTTGCGGCCGGTCGACGCGCGCAAGCGTCACGTGCGATCACAACGACAAGAACACTTCGGGAGGAAGCTCATGAGAAAACTCACCACCGCGCTGTGTGCGCTGGCGCTGTTCACCACGACAGCCGCGCAGGCGCAGACGATCAAGGATTTCCTGGCTGCGGTCATGCAGAAATGGACCGCGCCGTTCGAGCCGTTCCACCTCATCGGCAACATCTATTATGTCGGGACCGACGGTATCGCCGTCTACGTCATCAAGACATCGCAGGGCCTGATCCTGATGGACACGGCGATGCCCCAGTCGACCGGCATGATCAAGGACAACATCGCAAAACTCGGCCTCAAGGTCGCCGACATCAAGATCATCCTCAACAGCCACGCGCATCTCGACCACACCGGCGGCTTTGCCGAGATCAAGAAGGAGACCGGCGCGCAGCTGGTCGCCGGCGAGCGCGACAAGCCGCTGCTCGAAGGCGGCTACTATCCGGGCGACGAGAAGAACGAGGACCTCACCTTCCCCGCGGTCAAGGTCGACCGCACCGTCAAGGAAGGCGACAAGGTCACGCTTGGCGACACCACCCTGACCGCGCATGCGACGCCCGGTCATTCGCCTGGCTGCACCAGCTGGGAGATGACCGCCAAAGACGGCAGCCAGGACCGGCAGGTGTTGTTCTTCTGTAGCGGCACGGTGGCGTTGAACCGTCTGGTCGGCCAGCCGACCCATCCCGGCATCGTCGACGACTATCGCGCGACCTACGCCAAGGTGAAGCCGATGAAGATCGACGTGCTGCTCGGGCCGCACCCGGAGGTCTATGGCATGCAGGCCAAGCGCGCGCAGATGAAGGACGGCGCACCGAACCCGTTCGTCAAGCCGGACGAGCTCGCAACCTACATCACGACCCTGTCGGACGATTTCGACAAGCAGCTCGCCAAGCAGACCGCGGCGCTGGAGAAGAAATAGCGGCGATCAGGCCCTGCCCTTCACCTCTTCCCGGCGGGGAGAGGTGAAGCCCGCACGCCGTCTCGCGCTCGCTGCCGGCGGGCGACGACGCGTCGATGCACATGGTTAGCGGGGCGTGACTGCGAACCGCTGACAGGGGCCCAAGCGCCCGCCTCCGGCGGTCCGTATCCTTAACGGGACCTCACCAATGCACGCGACCGGAAAATTCCGCGGTAGCGTGCAACCTGCACTGGCCTTTCCGTACGGAACGCATCTAACGCGCCCTTTACCCCCGCTGTGCAAGATCACCTTCGTTTTGAAGGGATCCGGGGCGCGTATTGCAATGCCTGTCATCAATTTGAAGTCTCACTTCGCCGCCGCGATGCAGCTGTTTCGTGTCCCCGACGACCCGGACCTGACGCGCGCGCAGTTCGACGCTTTCTCCAAGCAGATCCCGCTGCTCTACTTCATCCTGATGAGCAACACGATCGCCGTCGCCTACACCTATGTGAACGTGGCCCCGGACTGGCTGACGATGATCGTGCCGAGCGTGCTCACCGTGCTCGCGGCCCTGCGCACCTTCTGGTGGCTGCGCCAGCGTCATCTCGTGCGCAGCGATGCCGACATCCTGCGCAACCTGCGCGCCACCAACTGGATGACACTGCCGATCGGCGCCGGCTTCACCGCCTGGTCCTTTGCGCTCTACCCTTACGGCGATGCCTTCGCCAAGAGCCAGGTCGCCTTCTACATGGCCGTCACCGTGATCGGCTGCATCTTCTCGCTGATGCATCTGCGTTCGGCGGCGCTGATCGTGACACTGGTCGTCGATGTGCCCTACGTGCTGTTCTTCTGGGCGACCGGCGAGCCGACGCTGAAGGCGATCGCGGTCAACAATCTGCTGGTCTCCGGCGCGATGGTGACGGTGCTGTTCATCTACTATCGCGACTTCGCCGATCTCGTCGCCAGCCGCAAATCGCTGCTGGCGCAGCAGGCGGCGACGCAGGCGCTTTCGGACGAGAACTTCCGTCTCGCCAACCTGGATTCCCTCACCGAGCTGCCGAACCGCCGCCGCTTCTTCGCCGAACTGTCCAGCGCCTTCACTGACGCCGAGCGCAGGAGCGTTCGCGTCGCGGTCGGGATCATCGACCTCGACGGATTCAAGCCGATCAACGACAATTACGGCCACTCGGTCGGCGACCGGGTCCTGATCGAGGCGGGCCGCCGCATCCGCGAGGTCTGCGAGGGCTTTGGTCCGCAGCGGGTGGAATTCGCCCGGCTCGGTGGCGACGAGTTCGGCCTGGTCGTGTGTGGCGACCCCGATGATGCGGATCTGACCCGGCTCGGCGAGCGGATCGGCGACCAGGTCAAGCTCCCCTACCAGCTCGACACGGCTCACACCGGGCTATCCTGCTCGATCGGCTTCGCGTTATTCCCGCAATCGGCAACGACGGCGGAAGCGCTCTATGAATGCGCCGACTATTCGCTCTACCACGCCAAGCGCCATTTGCGCGGCCGCACCGTGATCTTCTCGAGCGAGCTCGAGGCCGAGATTCGCAGCCGCGGCGTTATCGAGAATCTGCTGCGCACCGCCGATTTCAGCACCGAGATGGACCTGGTGTTCCAGCCGATCGTGGACGCGATGAGCGAGCACACTGCCGGCTTCGAGGTCCTGGCGCGCTGGCACAATTCCCGCCTCGGCATGGTATCGCCGGCCGACTTCATCCCGGCCGCCGAGCGCATCGGCCTGATCCGGCCGCTGACCCAGGCGCTGCTGGCGCGCGCGCTCGCGACGGCGAGAACCTGGCCGGACCACATCCGCCTGTCGTTCAACCTCTCCGCCCACGACGTCTGCTCGCCCGAGGGCATCCTGCCGCTGATCACCATCGTCGAGAAGAGCGGGCTGCCCCCGCACCGGATCGATTTCGAGATCACCGAGACCGCCGTTACCTTCGACTTCGTGCGCGCGCAGCAATCGATCGCGGCGTTGAAGGCGATGGGCTGCGGCATTTCGCTCGACGATTTCGGCACCGGCTATTCGTCGCTGAGCCACGTGCACCGGCTGCCGCTCAACAAGATCAAGGTTGACCGCAGCTTCGTCGCCGACATCAACGACAATCCGGTGAGCCACAAGATCATCAAGTCGCTCACGGGCCTGTGCGACGACATGGAGATCGCCTGCGTCGCCGAGGGCGTCGAGACCCGCGCCCAGCTCGACACCCTGCGCCGCCTCGGCTGCGATTACATCCAGGGCTATTATTTCGCAAAGCCGATGCCGGGCGGGGCGATCGGCGATTATCTCGCCAAGGAACGGCAGCGCCTCGACTGCGCCGCGACGCCTGCCGCCAAGATCGTCGCCTGAGGCGCCTTCGAGCGCCCTCGGTTGCATTGGCGACAGGTTGCCTCCACGCCTGTCAACTCGACCGCTTCACATGCGTCGAAATGCCCCGACATCACCGCCTGTGATGTGGATGCTTGTCATGGCCGTCAAAAAGCGCGATACTCAATTTCAAGGGGAAAGATACTAAAGATACAACTTATTGTTCTTGGTGACTTTCAACTGGGCGCGGCGGCAAACACGGTTGTGAGTTGGCAATCGGGAGGCAGGCATGTCGTCCAATGCGTCTGACCCGGCAGGGCACCTCGCCCCGCCGTATCCCCACCGCGTCATTTCGCACGCGACACGATCGCCCGCGGAGCCGGATCGTAGCGGTGCGCCGATCCGCCTTTTCATCCTCAGCGACGTGCATCTGCTCCGCGAAGGCCTCGTCTCGTGCCTAGCACGGCAGGAATGCTTACACATCGCCGGGCACGGCGATCTCGCGACCTTGCCGGAGCAGATCGTCGATAGCGGCCCCGAGGTTCTGCTGGTCGACATCGCGACGTCGCGAGGCTTGCAGCAATCGGCGACCTGCCGCGCCCTGTCGCCGGCGCTGAAGATCGTCGCTATCGCGGTCGCCGAGGTCGAGCAGGACATCCTGGCCTGCGCGGAGGCCGGCGTATCCGGCTTCGTGCTGCGCGACGGCTCGATCAGCGACGTGATTGCCGCCATCCACAATGCGATGCGCGACGAGCTCGTGTGCTCGCCCAGGGTTGCCGCCGCCCTGTTCGGCCGGCTCGCGACGCTCTCCGCCCGAACCGTCGCGCGCGAACCTGCCGCCGGCGTCGACACGCTGACACCGCGCGAGCACGAGATCATCCGCTTCGTCGGCGAGGGCCTGTCGAACAAGGAGATCGCACGCGTCTTGCGGATCCGCAATTCGACCGTAAAGAACCACATGCACAACGTGCTCAGCAAGCTGCAGATCCGCCGGCGCGGCGAGATCAGCAAGCACCTGCATCCGGCTGGTCCGGCCTCGTCCGCACCGTCACGGGTCCAGTCCCGCTAGACCTTTCGGCCTAGATCCTCCGATCCGGCATGGGCCGGTATCCAGCAAGAAACGGGCACGTCGTGGCGACGCGCAGCGTCCGTTCGCGGCATTCTCATGGTCTCGCCGCCAGCATGGTCCGGATCGCCGCCTGCATCCTTCTCTGAACCCTTTGGCTCAATCGCGCCGCTGCGCCTCGTGCAAGGCTCGCCACAAAGGTGGCCATTGCGACAGAGACGCATCCTTATTGCAGGATTTCCGAGGCTGATGACCGATATTCTGGAGCATGTTGTCGCAAGGGATCCGGCATTGTCCGTGATCGACATCAGCGACGACGCCAACCTCGCGACGGAAGCCCGCCGCACCCGCGCCGACGTCGTCGTACTGGTGCAGAAGGCCCCGGACGAGCGCGACAGCCTGGCGAGCCTCTTGCGCAGCCGGCCGCGCATGAGGGTCGTGACCATCGTCGCAAGCGGCGAGAGCGGCGCGCTCTACGAACTACGCCCGCACCGCACCGTCATCACCGAGATCACGGCGGAAACGCTGTCGGAGGCGATCCGCGGTCCGCCCGGAGCCAGGCGCAAGCCGCGCCACGGGCGCGCACGCAGGTGAGGCAATGCCATCGTTCCGGTCTGGCAGAGCGAGCCAGGCCGACAAATCAAAGGAGCCGACATGCCTTCAGCACTTCTGCAACCCGGCGTCTATATCGAGGAAATTCCCAGCGGCGTGCGCTCGATCTCGGGCGTGGCGACGTCGATCGCCCTGTTCATCGGCTGGGCTCCGCGCGGGCCCGTCGACCGTGCCGTGCGCATCTCGAGCTTCGCCGATTACGAGCGGACCTTTGGCGGGCTCGATCGCCGCGCCTATCTCGGCTACGCCGTGCGCCAGTTTTTCGACAATGGCGGCAGCGACGCCTATATCGTGCGGATCGCGCTGTTCAATTCGGGAACGCCCGCCAATGACGCGAAGACCGCGGCCTGCGCGATCAACGATCTCGGTATCCAGGCGAGCTCGCCGGGCCTGTGGGCCAATTCCTACAGCGTCAAGCTGACGCTGCGTGGCGACGACAACACGCGCTTCCGGCTCGATGTGATCGGCCCGTCGCCCAGCACCAACATCGTGGAGACGTTCCAGGATCTGTCGATGAACAAGGCCGATCCACGTTATGCGCCGAGCGTCGTCAACGGCCGCTCCGCCTTCATGGACAAGCTGACCACGGCATCGGCAACCGTGCCGACCCCGGCCACGAAGCCATTTACGGGCGGCCTCGACGGCACGGTCCTCCTCACCAACGACGCCTCGTTCGTGAATGCGATCGATCCGTTGTTCGCGACCGGAGGGATCGTCGATCGCATCGATCTGTTCAATCTGGTCTGCGTCCCCGGTCTCACCAATATCGCCGCAAACCAAGCCGCGTTGGCCAATCTGCAAAAGCGTTGCCACGCCCGGCGCGCCTTCCTGATCGTCGACAGTCTGCAGGGTGAGACGGTCGCCAACATGGGCGGCAGCACGGGCGAGGCGGGCCTGACCGGCGTCGACGGCAATTTCTCCGCGCTGTACTACCCCTGGGTGATGCAGGCCGATCCGCTGCAATCCGGTGTCGTGCGCGACTTTCCGCCCTGCGGCTTCGTCGCCGGCGTCTACGCCCGGACCGACGCGACGCGCGGGGTCTGGAAGGCGCCAGCCGGCACCGACGCCAGCGTCAATGGCGGCGTCGGCTTCGCGCTGAGCTTGAGCGATGCCGAGAACGGCCAGCTCAATCCGATCGGCGTCAATTGCCTGCGCACGCTGCCGGTCTACGGCAACGTGGTCTGGGGCGCCCGCACGCTGCACGGCCAGAACGACCGCGGCTCGGAATGGAAATACGTGCCGGTCAGGCGCATGGCGCTGTTCCTCGAAGAGAGCCTCTACCGCGGCACGCAATGGGTCGTGTTCGAGCCCAATGACGAACCGCTCTGGGCGCAGATCAGGCTCAACATCGGCGCCTTCCTGCAAGGGCTGTTCCGGCAGGGCGCGTTCCAGGGCCGTACGCCGCGCGAAGCCTATTTCGTCAAATGCGACCGCGAGAGCACGACGCAGGCCGACATCAATCTCGGCATCGTCAACATCATCGTCGGCTTCGCGCCGCTGAAACCCGCCGAGTTCGTCATCATCAAGATCCAGCAGATCGCCGGCGACATCCCAACCTGAGGCAATGACAAGCTGAGGCACAGATATGGCACAGTTCTCGGTCAATCCGCAGCGCTTCGATCCCTACAAGAACTTCAAGTTCCGGGTGAAATGGGACGGCCGCTACGTCGCCGGCGTCAGCAAGGTCTCGGCGCTGAAGCGCACAACCGAAGTGGTCGAGCACCGCGAGGGCGGCGATCCCTCGACGGGGCGCAAGTCACCCGGCCGCAGCAAGTTCGAGGCGATCACACTCGATCGCGGCGTCACCCACGACACCGAGTTCGAGAAATGGGCCAACAAGGTCTGGCATTTCGGCGCAGGCCTCGGCGCCGAAGTCTCGCTGAAGGATTTCCGCAAGGACATCATCCTGGAAGTCTACAACGAGGCCGGGCAGCTGGCGCTCGCCTACAAGATCTTCCGCTGCTGGGTCTCGGAATACCAGTCGCTTCCGGATCTCGATGCCAACGCCAATGCGGTGGCGATCCAGCACATCAAGCTGGAGAACGAGGGCTGGGAGCGCGATCAGGCGGTCGCCGAGCCGTCGGAGCCGACTTTCTCTGATCCGGCCTGAGGCAGCGCATGCACTCCGCCGCCGCGCGACGCGAACAGGACATTCTGGCGCTGTGGGACCGGGCCGCCGGTCGCGCCCGGCGCCAGCGCGACGATGCCCTGTTCACTGCGGCCGGCGCGGCGCCGACGGACTCGATCGGTGCCGGCAACGCGGCGCTCCTGATACTGCGGACGAAACTGTTCGGCGCACCCTGGCAGCTGCGCGCCGCCTGCCCCGCCTGCCACACCGACTGTGAATTCGTGGCCGACAGCGCTGTGCTCGCGGACGGACTTGCACCACCGGCCGATGCCGCACCGCCACGTATCGCGCTCGGCGACAATGAACTGACGTTGCGTGTGCCCGCGCTTTCCGATCTCGCCGGTCTTGCAGCGGCCCCCGACCGCGTAGCTGCGGCCCAGTCATTGCTGACGCGCTGCCTCGGCGATGCGACGCCGGCTGCGCTCGATCAGGACGCGCTGGACAGGATCGAGGCAGAGCTCGAACGTTGCGATCCCGGCGCCATCGTCGCCTTTGCGCTCGACTGCCCGGATTGCAACCACACTTGGCAGGCCGTGATCGACATCGCTCCGGCGCTCTGGGTCGAAGTACAGGCAGCCGCCGAGCGCAGCCTGCTCGAAGTCGACGCCCTCGCCCGCGAATATGGCTGGAGCGAAGCTGAAGTACTGGCACTGCCACGCGCCCGCCGCGCAGCCTATCTGCAACTGGTGGGCGCGTCATGAGGGGCCTTTTGCAAAACCTTGCGCACCTCGGACGCGGCGAGCCGATCCCGGGCGCGGCACGCGTCGCGCTGCCGCCACGCTTTGCCGCTCCGGTCCGGAACGACGATCGTCCGCAGCTCGAAACATGGTCGGGCGAAGGGCAGCGGCCAGTGCCGCCGCAAACCGCGATGCACGACGTCGCCGCAGATGGTCCTCGCACGGAGGCGCACCCGCCGCAGCACATCAAGGTGGAGTCCGACAGCACGGAATCACTGCTGCGCCCGACGACCAAGACCGAAGCGGCGGTCCGGCCCGTTCATTCGAACGAGGCACCGTCAGGGCCGCCTGCGGATACCGCCCTGCCCGTCGCTCCACACCATCCGCCGCGCGTCGCGCAGCCGCGCGAGGTGGCCGTGCCCGATACGCTTCGGCCCCCGCACGAGGCCACGACACCGCCGGCGCCGCCGCTCGGCCAGGCCGTGCTCGCCGGCCAGGCGCAGCGCCGGCGCGAGACGCCGCCGGTCATCAAGGTGACGATCGACCGCATCGACATCCGCTCGCCGGAGCCGCCGCGGCCCACGCGTTCCGTCAGGCCTGCGCCGCAGCCATCGGTCTCGCTGACCGACTATCTGCGCCGCCCGGGACCCGGAGGCCGCGCATGAGCTCTCCACTCGCCATCGGCGCGGTCAGCGCGGTGCTGCGCAACCTGCTCGACAACGGGATGATCGAAGCCGGGCCCGCAGTGGGCGGCACCGTCAATGTCAGTGCGGTCGCCCCTGATACGATCGACCTCACGGGTGCCGAGGAGCTGCCCCGGCTCAACCTGTTCCTGTACCAGGTGACACCGAATCCGGTCTGGCGCAACCGGGCCCTGCCGTCACGTTCGGCAAGCAGCGGCGAGCGCCTGACCAATGCGCCGCTCGCGCTCGACCTGCATTATCTGCTCACGGCCTACGCGCGGGTCGATTGCCAGGCCGAGATCCTGCTTGGCTATGGCATGCATCTGTTGCACGAACGCCCGGTGCTCGACCGCGCCGCCGTGCAGCGCGCGCTCAATCCCAATCCGCTCGATATCGCGATGCTGCCACCGGCGTTCCAGGCGCTCGCCGCCGCCGACCTCGCCGACCAGGCCGAGCTGATCAAGATCACACCATCGGTGATGGGGCCGGAAGAGATGTCGCGATTGTGGGCGGCGATCCAGTCGCATTACCGTCCCTCGGCCGCCTATGTCGTGTCGGTGGTGCTGATCGAAGCCATCAAGCCAGCCGTTTCGCCGCTGCCGGTGCTGTCGCGCGGGATCGTCGATCCCGTGACCAAGCGCGACCGCGGCGTCGTCGTCAATCCGGACATGCTGCCGCCGTTGCCGACGCTGTTCGCCGCGACACCGCAGTTGAAGCAGGCCGGTGTGCGGCTGGGCGAGCCCGTGGTTCTCACCGGCATCCGCCTGAGCGGCAGCAACCACCGCGTCCGCCTGGCGCATCCGCTGTTTCCGGTCGCGCTCGAGCTGGTGCCGGACGCACCTAATACCGACGGCACCGAGCTCACATTGACGCTGCCGAACGACGCCGCCGCCCAGGCCTCACTGGCGCCGGGGCAGTGGAGCCTGACGCTGCGCTTCCTGCCGGCCGGCGAAGTCAACGAACGCGAGACCAACGCGATCGCATTGATCATCGCCCCGGCCCCGGTGATCACGGCCGATGCCTCGCTTTCGCTGCCGGCCGCGACCGTGCTCCGCAAGACCGCGCCGCTGCGTGTCACCGCAACGCTGTTCTCGCGCCCGCAGGTGCAGCCGCGCCAGCGCGCGAGCCTCGTCCTCGGCACGACCGAGGCCGCCGCCAATCCGCGCGCAGCGGCCACCGATCCGCTGGTGTTCGACCTCCCCTCGACATTGCCCGCGGGGGCCTATCCGGTGCGGCTGCGGGTCGATGGCGTCGACAGCCTGCTGCTCGATCTCAGTGGTGACGCGCCCGCTTTCGACGCCTCGCAAAGCCTGAGCGTGCCGACATGAACATTCACGACAGACCGCAAGCTCAGCCCGCGTTCGATTGGGCCGTCCGCAACCAGCAATGGCTGACGACGCAGGTCGCGGCGCTGCGGCAGCGCCTCGCGCGGCAATTGGACGATGCATCGCCGGGTGCCGAACCGGATCCGGCGGACTACGACGACGACTTTGAACCCGCGCTCGATGCGCTGACAAAACTGTTCGACCTGTCGCCATTCGAGCGCGACATCGTGCTGCTCGCCGCCGGAATCGAGCTCGACAGTGCCCTGCGTCGCCTCGTCAGCGAGGCGTTGATGCAGGCACCCGAATCTGGCGCAAGCGCGCAGCCGACATTCAATTTCGCGCTGCAGATGCTGACTGAACCGCATTGGGATGCGCTGTCGCCGCTACGGCCGCTGCGGCGCTGGCGCCTGATCGTCTGCGAAGGCCGCGAGGGGCCGCCGCGCCGGACGGTCCAGATCGACGAGCGCGTGCTGCATTATCTGACCGGCGTCGCCGCGATGGATGTCCGGCTGATCGGGATCGCCCGCTGCGAACCGGCCGGGCCGACCGAGCCCGACACGCCGCTCGCCGGCAGCATCGCACACGCAATCGGCTCAGCCACGGCGGCGCTGGTCGCCCTCGGTCACGCCCGCGGCGAGATCGAACCGCAGCGCGATCTCGCACGTGGGGCGCTCGCCGGGCTCGGCGCGATCGGCCTGTGGCTGCATGCCCGCGACCTGCCGCACGATCCGCGCGAGCTCGCCGAGATCGCCTGCCTGCTCGACCGCGAGGGCGCACTCTCGGACGCCATCATCGTGATCGAGCTCGACTGCACGGGTGACACCGCCGACGCCGAGGCGCGCGCGGTGACCGTGCTCGCCCATCTGATGGGACCTGCGATCATTCTCAACGCGCCGGATCCGGCGCGTCTGTCGCGGCTGCGGCAGCGGCGCATGCTGCGGATCATGGCGCCGGATCCGTCCATGGCGGCGCGACAGGCCGCGGCCCTGCGTGGACTCCCGCATGAGCAGACCGCGGCGCTCACGACGGCACTGCGTCCGGCGCTGCAACAGTTCGACGTCTCGACCACCGAACTGCGCCGCGTGGCCACCGAAGCACTGGCAGAGACGCGCGGTGAGCCGGCCCTGCTCGGCACCGCGATGTGGCGGCTCTGCCGCACCGCCGCGCGCGGCGGGCTCGACGCGCTGGCGCAGCGGATCGACAGTCGCGTCGCCTTCGACGATCTGGTCGCGCCGCCGGTCGTGATTGCGCAGCTGCGCGCCATCGCCAGCGAATTGCAGCACCGGCCGCGCGTCCATGGCGACTGGGGCTTTGCCGCGCATAATTGCCGCGGGCTGGGCGCCGCCGCGCTGTTCGCCGGCGAATCCGGCACCGGCAAGACCTACGCCGCCGAGGCGATCGCGAACGCCGCGGGGCTCGATCTCTATCGCGTCGATCTCGCCAGCGTCGTCAGCAAATATATCGGCGAGACCGAGAAGAATCTGAGCCGGCTATTCGAGGCCGCCGAGACCAGCGGCGCCATCCTGTTGTTCGACGAGGCCGACGCCCTGTTCGGCAAGCGTAGCGAGGTGCGCGACAGCCACGACCGCTTTGCCAATATCGAGATCGCCTATCTGTTGCAGCGGATCGAGACCTATCGCGGGCTCGTCATTCTCACTACCAACATGAGGAGCGCGCTCGACCGCGCCTTCCTGCGCCGTATCCGCCATGTGGTCCAGTTCCCCTATCCGGACGTCGCAGCACGCGAACAACTGTGGCGGATGCAGTTCCCGGCCGATGCGCCGCTTGGCGCGATCGATTTCGCGAGCCTCGCGCGGCTGCAGCTGACCGGCGGCAACATTCGCGCCATCGCGCTCAACGCTGCATTCCTGGCTGCCGCCGATGGCGAGCGGATCGAGCAGGACGCGATCAACGCCGCGGTGCGCGCCGAGTTCTCCAAACTCGAACGGCCATTACCCGGAGCCGCGCCATGAGACATGCCGGCATCGAGGTTCGGATCGAGCGGCTCGTCGTGGATGCGTCGCAACGCACTGAAGCTGCGGGGCTCGCCGACGCAATCGGCGAGGCCCTGCAACACCGGCTCTCCGGGTCTGCCAACGCGGCGTCGCCCGCACGCGCCGCTGCGCCGCGCATGGTCGCCGACCGGATCGCGACGGAGCTGTCCGCAACGCCTCGCGCAGGTCATTCGCGAGGTCGGTCATGAGCGTTCATGCCGCACCAAAGGCGCTTCCGAAACAGTTCGCGCCCCAGCGTGCACCTTCACTCGAGCTTCGTCCGAGCCACGACCGCTTCGAGACCGAGGCCGAGCACGCGGCGGTGTTGCGATCCGGCGATCGGGCCCCTACGCTATCGCCATTGTCACGCACCTCCCACCCGGAGGGCCGGGCTGCGCCGGCCGAGGTCTCGGAGGTCGTCGGGTCGCCCGGCCTGCCGCTTGGCGGCGCGACCCGGCGGGCGATGGAGCGGCAGTTTCGCTCCGACTTCAGCCATGTCCGAATCCATGCCGATGCGCAGGCGGCGGCCTCGGCCCGGGCGATCCAGGCGACCGCCTACACGACCGGCTCCCATATCGTGTTCGGCCACGGCGCTCACACTCCGGAAACCCCGCGCGGCCGGCACATTCTCGCACACGAGCTCGCCCATGTCGTGCAACAGCGCGGTGCGACCACGCCGCCGGCGGCAGTACAACGGCTAGCCTGGTACGAGTCGATCGCCGTGTTCTTCGGCGCAGAAGGCAATTTCGGCGATAAGGAGCTGCTTGCCTATCTCGAAAAGATCACCACGGCCAAGGAACACGAGGGCAGCTTCGACAGCGACAACAAGGCGCGTGCCGTCGTGCGCCGTTGGAAAGCCGGCCAGGCCGAATTCAAGCTCGATCCAATTCAGAAGGCGTTGCTGATCCAGGACATGCAGGACGGTGCGACGCTCGACGACGACGAGGAAGCCATCCTCGATCTGCTCGAGCTGAGCGACATCGCCGCGCTCCAGATCATGTTCGGCTCGGGCAAGCTCAGCGTCACCGACCTCGAGTCCGATCTCGACGGTGCCGAGTACAAGAGATTGAAGCGCTTTTTCGCCGCCCGCTTCCGTGGCGGCCGCGACGCCGTCGCCAGAGGCGACGTCGAGCCGCAGGGAGAGCCCGGCAGGGCCGCGCCGCTCTTCGCCTACGACGCAGCCGACCTCAAATTGCGGCTCGATACGGCATCGGAAGCCGACCAGGTCGACAGCATTGGCGCCGAGATATTCGCGCTCGAGCCGACGCTGCGGGACAAGGCGATGCAGGAGTTCGGCCAGCATCGCACCGAGCTCGGACGCAAGCTCGTCGAACTGAAGGAGCAGCTTGGCGCTGCGACCGACCAGGACACCAAGATCGATCTGACGCTTCAGGTCGATGGCGCCACGAAGACGCTGGAAAACTATGACCGCGTGCTCCATCTGGTTTCCCGCGATCTGGCGCTCACGACCAGCAGCAAGGACCTCTCCAAGACGGTGGCGCCGGACGCCGCGCAGAAAGCCGAGATCAAGAAGGCACTGAAGCCCGACGTCAAACTCGATGCCGGTGGTGTCGCGGTGCCGTTCGACAAGTCCGAGGCCGGCAAGAAGAAGTACGAGGATGCGCTGCGCAGCTGGCTCCCGACGATGATCCAGCGCTATTGGGACCTCACGGTCAAGGACCACGGCCCTGCCGTGCACGATGACCCGAACAAGACGCACAAGCTTAGCGAATTCGGGCGGATCGGCAAGGCGAGCAAGAAGGAAACCGACAAGGTTTTCGAGAACTATTACGACAAGGCGCATCCGGAGCTGACGCCCGACACCGCCAAGGCGCGCGGCCAGATCCACGACCAATTCGCAGATACCGAGGCCGAGCTCGCCCAGGGAAAGGATGAAAAGGAGAAGAAAGAAAACAGGCTCAACATGGCGCGAGGCATGATGCGCTACTTCTTCCAGGCCAACCGCCAGATCCGCGGCATCAACCGCGATCTCAATGCCTCGCCGGAGTTCGACAAGGACGACAAGCCTCTCAACGACGAAGCCAAGATCACCAACAAGCTCGCCGACGAATTCGCCGGAAACAATGTCGAAACGCTGAACCATATCCAGCGCGGTTGGGTCGCATCGGCCAACGACGGCGAGGTCAAACTCCAGCTCTTCAAGAAGGACACACCGAAGGAGGATCGCGAGTTCCTCTGGGACATGTTCCAGACGCTGATCCACGAATACATTCACACGCTGCGCGCCGAAAAATACAGCAAGTTCGCCAGGGATTTCGGCCGCCAGTCCAATGAGTACAATACGTTGATCGAGGGTGTCGATTCGATGCTCGACGAGATCGTGTGGGAACATGTCGCGCCACGGGTCAAGGAGCGCGAATTGCGCGAGGCCGTCGAGGGGCCGGAGATCGCCAAGCTCGAACCCATCGTGGTGCAGCCGGCTTCGCAACGACGCTACGCCTCCTATACCGAGGCGATGAAATTCGTCAACGTCGTCGGCATCCGCAATCTCTACGCCGCCTACTTCAAGGGCGACGTCGCGAAGATCGGAGGTTGAGATGACCGGCCTCACCTCCTCTCCCAAGCTGATCAAGGGCGGCCTCGTGGTGCTGGCGCCGGGCGGCGGCACGGTGCGCAGGCAGATCGCGCTCCAGTACAATCCGGACACTCTCACCCGCAGCTACCAGGTACAGGGTACCGGCGGCGACGGCGCGGCCGGCGGACGGGCACAGCCGTTCCGACTGAAGGGACCCGCGATCGAGACCATCAAGCTCGACGCCGAAATCGATGCGACCGACCAGCTCGCCGATCCCGACGCGCATGCCAATGCGATGGCCTTCGGGATCGCGCCGCAGCTCGCCGTGCTCGAGGCTCTCGTCAACCCGAGCGTCGACGATCTGCTCGGCGTCGCAAGCCAGGCCGATGGCGGCACGCTGGAGATTCTGCCGCCGGAGGCGCCGCTCACTTTGTTCGTCTGGAGCAAGAACCGCGTGGCACCGGTGCGCGTCGCCGAATTCTCCATCGTCGAGGAAGCCTTCGATCCATCGCTCAACCCGATCCGCGCAAAAGTCTCGCTCGGCCTGCACGTGATGAGCACCGACGATCTCGGCTTCTCCCATCGCGGCGGCACCATCTTCCTCAATTATCTGCGCAACCGCGAAACGCTTGCCGGCCTGACCGGCGGCGCTTCGCTCGCCTCACTCGGCCTTACCAGCCTGCCCTGACGGAGCTCAAGATGTCCTCGGATCCCGTCCAGATGCTGATCGATGCCGGCGCGTTTCCGGACAACACTTTCGCGCCGAACAGCCGCTACCACGGCACGGCGATCGGACGACTGAAGCGCAGTGCGGACGATCCCGGTGTTGCCTATGTGCTCCGCCGCTTCATTCCGCAAGCGCGCGACGTCGGCATCGCCGGCGAGCACATCGTCAATGCCGGCGAGCGGCCCGACACGCTCGCGTCCGCCACTCTCGGCGATCCCGAACTGTATTGGCGGCTCGCCGACGCCAATGTCGTGACCGATCCGTTCGAGCTCACCGACACGCCCGGCGGGCGGGTCCAGATCCCGCGACCGAACGGACTGTAAGGAGACGATCCCCAATGATGCAAGGCGGCGTCCAGCTCTCGCTTCAGATCGGCCCGGCACCTGTGCCGGCGCCGCGCGAGGTGCTGGAAACGCTGACCCACGCCAAGATCGAGATCGGATCGGGCGATGCGCAGAGCGGCTTCGAGCTGACCTTCGACCTGCCGGCGCGCTCGCCCCTGCGCACCATCTTCCTGCTCGCCGGCGGCGGTGCGCTGCCGCCGCTGCTCCGCGTGGTGCTGGTCGTCACGATCAACGGCACGGCCGAATCCATCATCGACGGCATGGTCACCAATGTCGAGACTCAGCCCGGCAGCGGCGGGGTCGGCAAGCTCGTGATCAAGGGCAAGGACCTGTCGGCCCTGATGGACATCATCGAGATTCCCGGCCTGCCCTTTCCGGCGATGCCGCCCTCAGTGCGGGTGCTCGCGATCCTCGCCAAATACGCCGCCCTCGGCGTGATCCCGATGGTGATCCCGAGCGTGCTCGACATCCCGCCGATCCCGGTGCAGCAGATTCCGCAGCAGAAGGGCAGCGACTACGCCTACGTCAAGAAGCTCGCGGGCGAAGCCGGCTACGTCTTCTATCTCGAGGCCGGCCCCGCCCCCGGCGCCTCGAAAGCCTATTGGGGGCCTGAGATCCGCTTCGGCGCGCCGCAGCCGGCGCTCACCACCAACATGGATGCGCTCACCAATG
Organism: Bradyrhizobium sp. YR681; assembly: GCF_000282615.1. GTDB lineage: Bacteria > Pseudomonadota > Alphaproteobacteria > Rhizobiales > Xanthobacteraceae > Bradyrhizobium. The sequence goes on from NZ_AKIY01000328.1 coordinate 42,398, forward strand.
TCGAGGAGATGTCGTTCAACTTCGACAAGGAACGCAAGATCATGCCGATCGTGTTCTTCCAGGAGGCCAACAGCAAGGCACCGATCCCGGTGCCGATCCCTGACATCACGCCGATGAGCCCGCCGCTCGGCGCGGTGCCGCCGCTGCCGCCGAAGATCGAGAAGCTCGCCAACACGGCGCATCTGTCCGCGCCGCAGGCGCTGATGGCGGGGCTTGCCTATGCCAGCCAGCACAGCGACAGTGTGTTCGGCAGCGGCAAGCTCGACGTTGCCAGATATGGCCGCTTGCTGAAATCACGGCAGCTGGTCGGGGTACGCGGTGCCGGCCTGCCCTATGACGGGCTCTATTACGTCAAGAACGTCACTCACGAGATCGAGCGCGGCTCCTACAAGCAGTCGTTCTCGCTCGCGCGCAATGCGCTGATCTCGACCGTCCCGCGGGTGCCGACATGAGCGATGCCCCCCTTTTCGGAAAATATCGCGCAGTGGTGATCAACAACATCGATCCGCTGCAGATCGGCCGGATCCAGGTGATGGTGCCCGACGTCGGCGCCGTCATCCCGACAAGCTGGGCGATGCCGTGCGTGCCGACCGCGGGCATCAATGCCGGATTCTTCGCGGTGCCGATCATCGGCGCCGGCGTCTGGATCGAGTTCGAGCGCGGTGATCCCGATTATCCGGTCTGGGTGGGGTGCTACTGGGGCAGCGCGGCCGAAGTGCCGGTGCTGGCGCATGCCGTGCCGCCCGGCGTAGCCGGCATCACGCTGCAAACCCCTTTGAAGAACGGCCTCACCATCAGCGACGTGCCGGGCCCAACCGGTGGCATCCTGATGCAGACAACCACCGGCGCGATGATCTCGGTCAGCGACGTCGGCATCACCATTTCCAATGGCAAGGGCGCGGTCATCACGATGACCGGGCCGAGCGTCGACGTAAATCTCGGCGCGCTCACCGTGATCTAGGAGATACATATGCCCGCCCCCATCCTGCATCTCGGCGCCACCGTCCTGTGCAGCCACGCCGGACAGGCCATGCCGATGTCGCCATTCCCGCGCGTGATGCTGTCGGGCCAGCCCGCGGTCAATCTCACCAGCCCCTATGCGATTGCAGGCTGCTCGCTGACCGGCTCGGCGCCACCCTGCGTCACCGCGCAGATGGTGGCGGGTGCGGCACGGGTGATGATCGGCGGCGCGCCGGCCGCAACCATGATGGGGCAATCGGTCTGCACGCCGACGGGGGCGCCGATGCTGCCTGTGGTCGCGCAAATGCGCGTGCTGGCAACCTGACGGGGAGGACGAAGTGAGCAACGAGCTCGATTTCCCCTATCATTTCGACGACCGCGGCCGCACGGCCACGACCGATCGCCCCAACCATATCCGCGACCTGATCGAGCAGGTGCTGTTCACGGCGCAGGGCGAGCGGGTGATGCGGCCGGATTTCGGCGCGGGGCTGCTCGCGCTGGTGTTCGAGCCCAATTCGGTAACGCTTGCCGCGACCACCCAGATGCTGGCGCAGGCCGCGCTGCATCAGCATCTGTCGCATCTGATCGCCGTCACCTCGGTCGAGGTGATCAATGACGACGCGGTGTTGCGGGCCGAGATTCGTTACGTGGTGCTGGCCGACCGCACCAGCCACGTTGCCAGCATCCCCATTCCGGGAGGTGCGGCATGAAACAACATTGCTGCGATCCACGCCGGCTCGAGGTGCTCAAGGCCAAGGGCAGCGCCAACGCCATCGAATTCATCGAGGTGCTCGACCTCGCCTCTCCGCCCGGCGCACCGCGGCAACAGACCCTGCTGGTTCGGCTGCTGCATTCCGGCTTTGCGCTGTCGCCGGACAATCTGCGCATCACCGGCGGCGAACGGATCGCCACCGTCGGCGTGGTCTGGTGCGCGGCGGCCGATGCACTGCCGGCCGAGGCCGAACCTGGCCTTATCGATACGGTCGACGATCTCCCCCGCACGCTGGTGGTCCGCACCGACAGCAGCGGCGACTATTCAATCTACAGCTTTGGCATCTTTGCCAATTCCGGCTCGGCGCAGCCCCCGGCCGGCTTCGATCCAAAACTGTCGGCGATCGGCTTCACCTTCAAGATCGAATGCCCTTCGGACTATGATTGCGGCGCAACTCCGCCGTGCCCGCCCGTCCCGCGCCCGACGCCTGAGATCGACTATCTCGCGCGCGACTATCAAGGTTTTCGCAGGCTGATGCTGGACCGGCTGAGCCTGCTCGTCCCCGGCTGGCAGGAGCGCTCGGCGGCCGATCTCGGCGTGACCCTGGTCGAGCTGCTTGCCTATGCTGCCGACAATCTCGCCTACCGCCAGGATGCTATCGCCAACGAAGCCTATCTTGCCACGGCACGGCAGCGCATCTCGGTGCGGCGTCATGCCCGGCTGGTCGACTACCACCTGCACGAAGGCTGCAACGCGCGCGCCTTCGTGCATTTCGACGTGGACGGGCAGAACATTACGCTGGACAAGGGCGCGCAGCTGCTGACCCGCGTGCCGGGGCTCGACGTCGTGCTGACGCCGGGCTCGCATGAATTGAATGACGCGATCGACGGCGGCGCCGAGATTTTCGAAGCGGTCGCGCCCGCCAAGCTGGACCAGCAGCAGAACATCCTCACCTTCTATGCCTGGGGCAACAATGGCTGCTGCCTGCCGCGCGGCACCACGCGAGCGACTCTGCGCGGTCACATCGACACGCTCGCTGTCGGCGACATCCTGATCTTCGAGGAAGTCATCAGCCCGACGACATTGTCCCCCGATGATGCCGATCCCGGTCATCGCTGGGCGGTGCGGTTGACCGAGGTTGCGCTGACGAACGATCCGTCCGGCGGATTGTTCGACGAACCGCCGGTCGACGGGCCCGTCGACGTCACCGAGATCGCCTGGAGCGAGGCCGACGCGCTGCCCTTCCCCCTCTGCCTGACAGTGGAAGGTCGCCCCGAGCTCGCGATCAGCGTCGCCCGCGGGAACATCGTGCTCGTGGATCACGGCCGCACCCTGGCACCCGAGCAGGTCGGCACGATGCCACGCGCGACATTGAAGCAGGCATCGTTTGCGCCTGGGAATTGCTGCACCTCCGTGCCGGACGTGATGCTGCCCGCCCGCTTCCGCCCGGTGCTGGCGAACAGTCCATTGACGCAGGCCTTCGATCTCGGCGCCCTGCTTGCCGTGGCCGTCGACAAGGACAAGCCGTGGTGGGCGGCGAGCGCATTCCGTCTTTTGTCGCCGCGTGACGCCACGCCTGCGATCGCCGATCTCACCGGGCAGGTCGCCGGCACCACCGAGCACTGGCTGCCGCAGCGCGACCTGATCGGCAGCGCCGGCAATGCGCCCCACGTCGTCGTCGAGATCGACAATCACCGCCGCGCTTTGCTGCGGTTCGGCGACGGCCGGCTCGGCAAGCGGCCTGCGGAGGATACCGCGTTCACGGCGACTTACCGGATCGGCAACGGCACGGCAGGCAATGTCGGCGCCGACGCCATCGCGCACATCGTCAGCACGGCGAATGGCGTGTTCACCGCCGTCCGCAATCCGCTCCCGGCATTCGGTGGCGTCGAGCCCGAGGACACCGAGGCGGCGCGCCGCGATGCGCCGCAGGCATTCCGCACCCAGGAGCGCGCGGTGACGGCGGCCGATTACGCCGCAGCCACTGAGCGACGCGCCGACGTGCAGCGCGCGGCCGCGACGTTCCGCTGGACCGGAAGCTGGTACACCGTGTTCGTCACGCCCGACCGCTTCGGCGGCGGCGCGGTGGACGCCCCCTTCGCCACCCAGCTGCGCAACCATCTCGAGCGCTTCAGGATGGCCGGCTACGATCTCGACGTGCGACCGCCGCGCTACGTGCCGCTCGACGTCACGCTGCACGTCTGTGTCAAGCCGGACTATTTCCGTGCCGAGGTCGCGCAGGCGGTGCGCGGGGTCCTGTCGAGCACAATGCTGCCCGACGGGACGCTCGGCCTGTTCCATCCCGACAATTTCTCTTTCGGCGATCCCGTCTATCTCAGCCGCATCATCGCAGCCGCCCAAGCGGTCGAGGGCGTCGAAGCGGTCCAGGCGGAGAAATTCCAGCGGTTCATTTCGCCGATCGCGACCTCGCTGGACGGCGAGGTGATCCCGATCGGCAGCCTCGAGATCGCGCAGCTCGCCAACAATCCGAGTTTCCGCGAGCGCGGCCGGCTCATCATCGAAGCGGGAGGGGGTAAATGACGCTACCGGTCCCGGTCATCAGGCCGCCCGCTTTGCCCGCCGGCAGCGAAAGCTGCGGCTGCTGCACCGGCGTAGAGTCCGAGACGCCGCAAGGAATCTCGAACCGCTACGGCCTCTCCGCCATCGCTTACCAGATCGGCGACTACGCCCAATTTCGCGACAGCCTGCATGCCGCTCTTTCCTCCGCCGCATTCGCCCCGCTCGGCAAGCTGCAAAACCGTAACGACGATGATTTCACCATCGGCATGATCGATGCCTTTGCCTGCGCCGCCGACGTGCTCACCTTCTACCAGGAGCGCATCGCCAACGAATCCTATCTTCGCACCGCGCTGGAGCGCGTCTCACTCCAGGAGATGGGCCGGCTGATCGGCTACCGCCTGCGGCCCGGCGTTGCCGCCGAGACCTGGCTCGCCTTCACGCTGGAAACGCCGCCTGTCCCGCCGCCAAAACTATCGCCCGAGCCCGGCAGCTTCGTCACCGGAGTGCCCGCGCAAGTGTCGATCGAGATCGGCACCAAGGTGCAGAGCGTGCCGGGGCCGGACGAGAAGCCTCAGACCTTCGAAACGGTCGAGCGGCTGGACGTCGCACGGCCGGCCTGGAATGCGATCCGGCCGTGGATGGCGGAAACCCGGCGGCCGGGCAAGGGCGACACAGTGATGTACCTCGCCGGCCAACGCAACAATCTGAAGCCGGGCGACGCGCTGCTGATCGTCGGCGACGCCTTCAATCCCGGCTCAAACGACGGCAACTGCGATTTCCGCTTTATCGACAGCGTCGAGCTGCAATCGGATTTCGATCGCACCAGGATCACCTGGCAGCTCGGTCTTTCCGGAGTTTCATCCGCTCAGAGCTCTAAGGTCTATGTACTGCGCAAGCGGGCCGCGCCCTTCGGTCACAACGCGCCGATGTGGGCTTCGATGTCGAGCGATTTCAGGAGCAACTATCCCGGAAGTTCCGGCGCGACGGATTGGCCCGGCTACACGATATCGCCGGGAGGCGCGACGCAGGACGGCGGCTTCATCGATCTCGATACGGTCTATTCCGAAATCCGCGCCGGCGACTATGCCGTGCTCACGCTGGCTGCGGACTTCCCGGGCGAGCAAGAGCCAGAACCGCCCGGTTTCTCTGACAAGGCTGTCGATCTCAGCGCCAAACAGGACGTCTACCGGGTCGCCGATGCCTCCGACACATCGCGCGCGCAGTTTGCGCTGGCCGGCAAGGTCTCCCGACTGCAATTGCGCGGCTCCAACTACAACACTTACCTGACGGCAATCGATTCCGTCCGCCGCGTCACCGCCTTTGTGCAGTCCGAGCAGCTCACGCTCGCGCCCTACGCCGTCGACGACGCCGTCTCCGGCAACGGCATTCCAGCCGCCGTCAGCGCCGACGGCCTCATCGCCGGGCGACGGCTGATCGTGCGCGGCAATCGCACCTCCGACGGCCAGGCCGTAGTCGTACAGGCAGCTCTGGTATCCGCGCAGGCCGTCGATGCCAATCGCTGCACACTTCAGATCGACCCGCCGCTCGCCGGCAATCTCGGCCGCGGCAGCGTGGTCGTTCACGCCAACGTAGTGCCGGCCTCGCATGGCGAGACCGTGACGCAGATCCTCGGCTCGGGCGATGCAGCCCAGCCGTTCCAGCAATTCGAGCTGAAGCAGGTGCCGCTGACCTATCGCGCCGCCGCCAATGAGAGCGGCGCCGCGAGCGAGTTGACGCTGCGGATCGGCGAGATCGCGTGGCACGAGCGGGCGATGATGTATGGCGCGGCCGCGACGGATCACGCCTTTGTACTCGATGTCGACGAGCAGGGCCGCAATCTCGTGAAATTCGGCGACGGCGCCAGCGGCGCCCGCCTGCCGAGCGGGCTCAACAATGTCCGCGCCACCTATCGCAAGGGCATCGGGCTCGCCGGCAATGTCCGTGCCGAGACGCTGAGCCAGCTGCTGTCGCGTCCGCTCGGCCTCAAGGGCGTGAGCAACCCGCTTGCCGCCGAGGGCGGCAACGACCCGGAGCCGGCCGACGCCGCACGGCGCAGCATTCCGCTCGGCGCGCGCACGCTCGGCCGCGTGGTGTCCGTTCTCGACTACGAGGATTTTGCCCGTGCCTTCACCGGTATCGCCAAGGCACAGGCGCAGGTGCTGCAACTGCCGCGAGGAAAGACGGTCGCCATCACGATCGCAGGGCCGCCCGGTTCCCCCGTCAACTCCGCAAGCCCGGTCTGGACCAATTTGCTTGCTGCACTCAAGGCCAGCGGCGATCCGCATGTCGCGGTGACGCTGCTCCCCTATCAGCCGGGCACCTTCCGGATCGGATTGAGGGTCAAGCGCGACCCGGACTTCGACGCCAAGGCCGTGCTGGCCGCGGTCGAGGCAGCGTTGCGCGCACACTTCGCCTTCGACGCGCGCGAGCTCGGCCAGCCGGTGCAGCAGTCCGACGTCATCGCGGCGGCGCAATCCGTGCCCGGCGTCGTCGCCATCGACCTCGTCAAGCTCTATGGCGGCATCACGCCCTATGCGCAGACCATTCCCTCGCGACAGGTGCGGCTGCTGGCGTCGCGAATGCATGTCGAGCAAGGCATCGCCAGGCCGAGCGAGCTTCTGACCTTGAACCCGGCACCGTTTGCCTTGCTGGAGGAGATGGCATGACCAGCCTCACCCCCGAACGGCTCTATGGCCTGATGCCGGCGCTCCACCGCCTGCGCGATGCCGCGCTGGCGGACGATCCAACCAAGGCCGGTCCGCTCCAGGCCCTGCTGGCGGCCTTTGCCCGCGAATTCGCGACGCTGGAAGAATCCGTCGACCAACTCTATGACGACCAGTTCATCGAGACCTGCGCCGAATGGGTCACGCCTTACATCGGCGATCTCATCGGCTACCGGCCGCTGCGCGGGCTCGGCAGCGAGCTGACCTCGCCGCGCGCGGAAGTCGCCGACACCATCGCCTTCCGCCGCCGCAAAGGCACCGCGCTGATGCTTGAGGAGCTCGCGCAGGACGTCACCGGCTGGCCGGCCCATGCGGTCGAATATTTCGAGCAGCTCGCCACCACACAATACATGAAGCATATCCGGCTGCATGCGCCCGCGACCTGCAATCTGCGCAACACGGCCGCGCGGTTCCGGCGTGACGGCGCCTTCAACAGCATCGCGCATACCGCCGAAATGCGGCGGCCGGAGACGGGTGCCGGACGCTACAACATCCCCAATGTCGGCATCTTCCTGTGGCGGCTGCTGTCGCTGTCGCTCACGGCGCTGCCGCTGACGCCGGTTGCCGGTGACGCAAGCGGCCGGAAATTCCGGCTCAATCCGCTCGGCGCGGACCTGCAGCTGTTCCGCTTCGCACAGGCAGAAACCGACATCTCCCATCTCGCCGAGCCCATCAACGTGCCAGAGCCGCTGTCGGTGCGGTTGATGGCCATGGCCGTGCGCGCGGCGCAGGCCACCGCACAGCCGGACACGCAGCGCGAGGACGATTACGGCGACGGCGAAAGCCTGGTGTTCTTCACGCCGGGCACCCCGCCCGTGCCGGTGCCTACGGCGAAGGTGCGCGTCTGCGACCTCCGTGACATCCTCGACAGCGGCGGCAATGTGATCGGCTGGGCGCATGAGGCGCAGGTGACGGCGGGCACGATCGGATTCGATCCCCAACGCGGCCGCGTGCTGCTCGGCGCCGCCGCCGACGGCCCGCTGCTGGCGACCTTCCACTACGGCACCGCGCGCCAGATCGGCGGCGGCGAATATCCGCGCGTTCCGGCCGAAGGCGATATCGGCAATGAGCAGACTGTCGACGCCAGCGGCGCCTGGCAGCCGAAGCTCGACCTTATCAGGACCGGTGGCCGTCTCACCGTCGGCGACAGCCTGACCTATACGGAGACGCCGACCTTCAAGGTCGACGACGTCCTCGGCAATGCAACGCCCCACCATGTCGTGGTCGCCGCGCACGACCAGACCCGTCCGCTGCTGGCGACCAGCGGCGAGATCACGCTCGATATCGGGGCGCGCGGCAGGCTCACGCTTGACGGCCTCGTGATATCGGGCGGCGCGCTTCGGCTGGCGGCTTTTGCCGATGTCGAACCGCGGGAGCTGGTGCTGCGCGACTGCACGCTGGTGCCCGGCCTGACGCTCAACGGCGACGGAAGTCCGGTCTCGCCCGGCAAGCCGAGCCTGATCATCGAGCATCCCTTCGCCAGGGTGACGCTGGAGCGCTGCATCCTCGGCCCGATCCATGCCGCAACCGATGCCGAGGTGACGCTGACCGACTGCATCATCGATGCCGGCGCGCCGGAGAACGTCGCCTTTGCCGCCGACGACACAGGCGGCACCGGCGCGGAATTGACCGTCGCCCAATGCACAATGGTCGGCAAGGTTCACACCAAGCTGCTGAAGCTCGCCTCCAACACCATCTTCTTCGCAAAGCTCGGTGCAAAGCCCGCGGAAAAGTGGATCGCGCCGCTACTGGCCCAGCGCCGCCAGGAAGGCTGCGTCCGCTTCTGCTATGTGCCGCCGGGCTCCATCACGCCGCGCCGCTTCCACTGCGTGCCGAATGACGCTGCGCCGACGGCGCTGCCGCTGTTCACCTCGCTCCGCTACGGCGATCCCGGCTATGCGCAGCTGCGCCGCACCACAAGTCCCGCGATCCGCACTGGCGGAGACAACGACAGCGAGATCGGTGTTCTCAACGCATTATTCCAGCCGCAGCGCGAGGCCAATCTCAGGCTGCGGCTCGACGAATATCTACGTTTCGGACTGCACGCGGGCCTGTTCTTCGCGAGTTGACCTGACGCATCGGAGGCTATCATGGGTGCCGACTTCTCACGCGTTCGTCTCGACCCGCTGCTCGACTTCGCCGGCCTGGAGCTGAAACAGGGTGCGGTGCTGCTGGATGGCGACGCCAACGAGCTGATGGCGATCCTCGATCGCCGCTTGCGGGCACTTGCCAGCGACATTCTCGGCCGCGCCACGGTTTCCTCGACCACGCCCGATGCGTTCAAGCTCGGCGTTGCCGGCAACTCGCTCGAGATCGGCAAGGGGCGCCTCTATGTCGATGGCCTTCTCGCGGAGAACCACGGCTTCCCCGATCCCGACAAGCGCCTGTTCGACGATCTCATGGCCGAGACCGTTTTCACCGACAAGCTCACCTATGAGACGCAGCCCTATCATCCGGCCGCGGTGCGGCCGCCGCTGCCGACCGCCGGCCGTCATCTCGTCTATCTCGACGTCTGGAATCGCGAGCTGACCTATTTGGAACGCCCGGAGCTGGTCGAGATCGCCGTCGGCGTCGAGACCAGCTCGCGGCTCCAGACGGTGTGGCAGGTTCGCGTGCTCGACACCGATGCCGGCGACAACACCGACTGCGCGACGCCCGACGAGGACATGCCCGGCTGGGAGGCGGTGATCGCGGCGTCGACCGGCGTGCTCACGACGGGCACGTTCGACGCGACGCCGACGGACGATCCTTGCGAGCTACCGCCAACCGGCGGCTTCCGCGGCCTGGAGAACCAGCTCTACCGGGTCGAAATCCACGACCCCGGCCAACCCGGCGGCACCGCAACCTTCAAATGGTCACGCGAGAATGCCAGCATCGGCTCGCGCGTCGCCAGCATGATCTCGGCGACCGAGCTCGAGCTCGACAGCCTCGGACGCGACGACGTGCTCCGCTTCAACACCGGCGACTGGGTCGAAATCATCGACGACGCCAGGGAGTTTTCCCAGAAAGCCGGCGAGATGCGCCGGATCACCGTCACCGAAGCGACCCGCCGCATCAGCTTCACGCCTGCACTGCCGGCCTTGATGCTGCCGCCGGGCTTCCCCAACATTGACTGGCCGAAGCAGACCAATCTGCGGGTGCGCCGCTGGGATCAAAAAGGAAAGGTATTCCGGACCGATTCCTCCGGCACGCCGGTACAGATCGGCGATCTCGACGCTGCCGGGTCGACCGGCGTGATCAAGGTGCCGGCCGCAACCACCACCATCCTGCTCGAGGACGGCGTCACCGTCAGCTTCGATTCGACCGGGGCTGAGGGTCTTCGCGCCGGCGACTGGTGGACCTTTGCCGCGCGCACCGCGGATGCCAGCGTCGAGTTACTCGACCGCGCTCCGCCGCGCGGCATCCACCACCATTACGCGCGGCTCGGCATCTGGGATGTCGATGCCAAGAGCGTCAGCGACTGCCGCCATCCATGGCCGCCGGAAGGCGAAGGCCATGATTGCGCCTGCACGGCCTGCGTCACGGTCGAGCAGCACGAAAGCGGCAGCTTCACCATCCAGGACGCCGTCAACAAGGTACGCGAGACCGGCGGCACCATCTGCCTCGGCCCCGGCCACTACGTGCTGAAGGCCGCCGTGACGATCAACCAGGCGAAATCGGTCCGCATCGTCGGCAAGGGTCCGACAACGCTGCTGGTGGCGCCGACCGGCGCCTTCGCGATCCAGGATAGCTTTGCGATCGCGATCGAGGACCTCGCGATCATCTCGCTGGCGCGCGATCCCACCATCGACGTCTCGACCTGCATCGGCCTCGGCCTGACCCGGCTCGCCATCGCGGCACTCGGCACCGCAAATGCGCAGCTCCCGGCGGTGACGCTGCGTGGTGTTGTTGGCGGAGCCAAGCTGGCCGAGAATGCGATCTTCGCGCCGGTTGCGATTGCCGGCGGCGCGCTCAAGGGCGTGGAGACCGGCGCCGGCTTCCTGCTCACGGCAGCAGTGACGATCGAGGACAATGTCCTGCTGTGCCAGCGCGGTGCGATCACCTTCGCCGACGAGGTGCTGCATCTGCTCGCGACACGGATCGCGCACAACGAGATCATCGGCTGCAGCGACACCGCCATCGCCGCGCAAGGCCTTGCCCTCCCCGGTGCCTCGGTGGCAATCGACGGCAACAGTTGCAACATCACCGCCAACGGCATCGCCTGTGCCGCTGCCGGATTGTGGATCGAGCGCAATCAGTTGCGCAACTGGTCGCCCGGCGATCACGTCGGGATCAGGCTGATCCCCGGGCTCGACCGTCGCAGCACCGCCACCGCGCAGATCCTCGCCAACCAGATCCACGGCTTCGGCATCGCCGGAATCAAGGTGATTGCCGGGGCGCTGGACCTGATCATCAAGCTCAACGCAATCGACACATGCGGCGCAGGCATCATGCTCGGCGGCGCCACGGACGCGGCCGCCGTCTCGATCGAGAACAACCATATCCGCGATATCGGGCCTGCCACCGAAAGCGACAGCGGCACCGTGGTCGGCATCGAGGTCATTCGCGCCGACAGCGCCACGATCGCCGGCAATCTGGTACGGGCCATCGGCCTTACGGCGGTCAAGTCGGCGCTGCGCGCCGGAATCCTCACCTTCGGTGTCAGCCGCCCGCGCGTGAGCGGCAACGAGATCGTCGAGGTCGCGCCGCCCAAGGGCTTTGTCGGCACCAGTGCCGGCATCATGCTGCGCGCGCCGCAAACCCAGATCGAGGTGAACCACAACAGCGTCCTGCGCGACCTCACGCCAGTCCCGGACGATTCGACCGGCAACTGGTTCGCGTTGACGACGGCCGAGGTCAATCCAAGGGTGCCGTTCGCGCAGGCCGGCGAAAAGGTCGCAATCCGGCTCGGCGACGGGCGCATCCTCGCACTCGGCACCGACTATGCCTTCGTCAGGGCCAGTCTCGCCGCCAACGACACCGAGGGCGCGCGCGCCGGCATTATCGGCAACATGCTCTCCGCACGCGGCCCCGCCCCCGCCGTGCTGGTGACCGCCGGCCAGGAATGCCTGTTCAACGACAACCGGGTCGAGGCCAGCACCAAGAGCATCGCGGTGTCGCTGGAAAGCGCGATCGCCATCATCAGCACCAACCGCGTGCGCGGCGGCGAAAGCTCGATCCGCCTCACCAATGCGCGGGCGATGACCGTGCTCGGCAACATCACCACCGGCAACATCCTCATCCCCGGCGGCATCGCCAACACGCCGTGGGCGCCGCTCAACGTGATCGGCTAATTTCGGGAGATATCTTGATGCGCACGTTCATTGTCGGGGACGAGACCAAATTCAAGGCCGTCAGCGAGAAGCTGCTGCACGCCAATCTCAGTCAGGTTCGCAGCGAAGCCGCGCTGAAGGCGTTGCAGGAGGCCAATCCGCATGCCGACCTCAACAAGCTCACGCGCGGCACCGTTCTGTTCGTACCGGACACGCCGGGCTTCAAGGTCAGCACGACGAGTTCCGCCACCGAAGGCCCGCTCGCAGCGCTGCACGACCTCCTCGACGAGGCGCTGAACGCCGCGCTCAAGGAGACCTCGGCCGGCAACAGCGCGCGCCTTGCCGATCAGGACCAGACGGTGAAGGCCTTCGACGACGGCGCTGTGAAGAAGGCGATCAGCGATCCCACGATCGGCGGCCAGATCCGCGAGAGCGTCAACGCCGTCAGGAAGGGGTTTGAGGCCGATCGCGAGCTTGCCGCACGCGCGGAGAAGAATATCACCGATGTCGGCAAGGCCGCGATCGCAAAACTCAACGAGCTCGGCAAGAGCCTTGGATGACGCACCGCGACTAGGCGAGGCTGGGTAGATCGAGCCCCTTGTCGCGGGCGCAGTCGATTGCGGTCTCGTAGCCCGCGTCCGCGTGGCGCATGACACCGCTGGCGGGATCATTCCACAGGACACGCTCGATCCGCTTTGCGGCCTCGGGCGTACCGTCGGCGACGATCACCATGCCGGCGTGCTGGGAATAGCCGATGCCGACACCGCCGCCATGGTGCAGCGAGACCCAGGTCGCGCCGCTGGCGCAATTGAGCAGCGCGTTGAGCAGGGGCCAGTCGGACACCGCATCCGATCCGTCCTTCATCGCCTCGGTCTCGCGGTTGGGGCTTGCCACCGAGCCGCTGTCGAGATGATCGCGCCCGATCACGATCGGCGCCTTCAACTCGCCGCTCGCCACCATCTCGTTGAAGGCTAGGCCGAGGCGATGGCGATCGCCGAGGCCGACCCAGCAAATTCGCGCCGGCAGGCCTTGGAACTTGATACGCTCCCTGGCCATGTCGAGCCAGTTGTGCAGATGCTTGTCGTCGGGCATCAGTTCCTTGACCTTGGCGTCGGTCTTGAAGATGTCGTCGGGATCGCCCGAGAGAGCGGCCCAGCGGAACGGTCCGACGCCGCGGCAGAACAGGGGGCGGATATAGGCTGGCACGAAGCCCGGGAAATCGAAGGCGTTCTTCAGGCCCATGTCCTGCGCCATCTGGCGGATGTTGTTGCCGTAGTCGAGGGTCGGGATGCCCTGCGCGTGGAAATCCAGCATGGCCTGGACGTGCTCGACCATCGAGGTTTTTGAAGCACGCTCGACCGCCTTCGGATCGGATGTGCGCTTGGCTTCCCAATCGGCGAGCGTCCAGCCCTTCGGCAAATAGCCGTTGATCGGATCATGCGCGCTGGTCTGGTCGGTGACGATGTCGGGCTTGACCCCGCGGCGTACCAGTTCCGGGAAAATCTCGGCGGCATTCCCGAGCAGGCCGACCGAGACCGCCTTCCTGGTCTTGGCCGCCTCCGCCATGATCGCCAGCGCTTCGTCGAGCGTCGCGGCCTGGCGATCGAGATAGCCGGTGCGCAACCGCATCTCGATGCGGCTCGGCTGGCATTCGACTGCGAGCATCGAGGCCCCTGCCATGGTCGCGGCCAGCGGCTGCGCGCCGCCCATGCCGCCGAGACCGGCGGTGAGGATCCATTTGCTCGCGAGGCTACCGCCATAATGGCGACGGCCGACCTCGACGAAAGTTTCGTACGTGCCCTGCACGATGCCCTGGCTGCCGATATAGATCCAGGAGCCGGCCGTCATCTGGCCGTACATCATCAGGCCCTTCCGATCGAGCTCGTTGAAATGGTCGAGCGTCGCCCAGTGCGGCACGATGTTGGAGTTCGCGATCAAGACGCGCGGAGCCTCCGCATGGGTCCGGAAGACGCCGACCGGCTTGCCGGACTGGATCAGCAGCGTCTCATCGCCTTCGAGCTTGCGCAACGCGGCCGTGATCCGGTCAAAACTCTCCCAGTCGCGCGCGGCACGGCCGATGCCGCCATAGACCACGAGCTCGCTCGGGCGCTCGGCAACATCGGGATCGAGGTTGTTCATCAGCATGCGCAAGGGGGCTTCCGTCAGCCAGCTCTTGGCGCTGATTTCGCTGCCGCGGGGGGCGCGGATGGTGCGGTCGTTGTCCAGTCGGCGGTTCATGCGGAACACCCTTAGTCGAGTCTCGGAAACGGATCGGATGGAAGCACGGAGATCGTCGCAGCCGGCAGCGCGCCGGTTTCGATCAGCGCGGCGGCCCTGGCGAGATCACCAGCCATGTAGCGGTCGGCGCCGAGTGCGGGCACCTGTTCGCGAAGCGCCGCGACGACGGCAACGAGCGGTGCACTCGTCGCATGCGGCGCGCGCAGCGTGATGCCCTGCGCGGCAACCAGCAGCTCGATGCCGAGAATGGCGGCGAGATTGTCGGCCATGTCAGACAAGCGCCGCGCGGCGTGCGCCGCCATCGAGACATGATCCTCCTGGTTGGCGCTGGTCGGCGTCGAGTCGATCGAGCAAGCCGCCGCGCGCTGCTTGTTCTCCGCATAGAGGGCAGCCGCCGTCACCTCGGCGATCATGAAGCCGGAATTGACGCCGGGATCGGGCGTCAGGAACGGCGGCAGGCCAAAGTTCAGCGCGGGATCGACAAGCGTCGCGATGCGACGTTCGCTGATCGCGCCGATCTCCGACAGCGCGAGCGCGATGGCGTCGGCCGCAAAGGCCACCGGCTCGGCGTGGAAATTTCCGCCGGAGACGATCTCGCCGGTCTCGACCAGGACAAGCGGATTGTCGGTGACCGCATTGGCCTCGACGATCAGCGTGCGCGCGGCCTGCGTGATCAGGTCGAGGGCGGCGCCCGCGACCTGCGGCTGGCAACGCAGGCAATAGGGATCCTGCACGCGTTCGTCACCTTCGAGATGCGACAGGCGGATGTCGCTGCCGTCGAGCAGCGCGGTCAACGTCGCGGCCGCGGCGATCTGCCCGGCATGGCCGCGCAGCGCCTGGATTTCGGGGCGGAATGGTGCCGTCGACGCCATCGCCGCATCGACCGACAGCGCGCCGGTGACGAGCGCGGCACGGGCCAGACGAAACGCACGCAGCACGCCGGAGATGGCATAGGCGGTCGAGAATTGCGTGCCGTTGATCAGCGCAAGCCCTTCCTTCGGGCCAAGCGTGAGCGGGGCAAGTCCGGCGGCAGCGAGCGCCTCGTCGCCGGAGACGATCTTGCCGTCAACGATCGCCTGCCCCTCGCCGATCATCACCGCCGTCATGTGCGCAAGTGGCGCGAGATCGCCGGAGGCGCCGACCGAGCCCTGCTGCGGCACCAGCGGGCAGACACCCCGCGCCAGCATGCCCTGCAACTGCTCGATGACCGCGCGGCGCACGCCGGAGGCCCCGCGCCCCAGCGAGATGATCTTGAGCGCCATCATCAGCCGGACGACCGGTTCAGGCGTGGCCGGACCGACGCCACAGCAATGCGAGACGATCAGATTGCGCTGGAGCAGCGCGGTCTGGTCGGGTGGAATGCGCTTGGAGGCCAGTTTTCCAAAGCCGGTATTGATACCGTAGATCGGCACAGCCGCATGCGCTGCCTTCGCAACGATCTCGGCCGCTGCCTCGACGCGCGGCCAGAACGAAGGATCGAGCACGACGGAGTGTCCTGCAAGCACGCGCGCGAGATCGTCGAAACTGACCGCGCCCGGCTTGACCACGATCGCTGTGTCCCGCTCCGTCACTGCCCCCTCCACACGCGCCGGTGCAGCGGATTGAAGCCGATGCGGTAGACGAGCTCAGCGGGCCGCTCGATATCCCAAATCGCGAGGTCGCACCATTTGCCGGGCTCCAACGTGCCGGTCTCCCGGAGCACACCGAGCGCGCGCGCGCCTTCACGGGTGATACCCGCGAGGCATTCGGCCACCGTCATCCGGAACAATGTCGCCCCCATGTTCATCGCGAGGAGCAGCGAGGTCAGCGGCGAGCTGCCGGGATTGCAATCGGTCGCAAGCGCCATGTGAACGCCATGCTTGCGGAACGCCTCGACCGGCGGCTTCTGCGTCTCGCGGATGAAGTAGAAGGCACCGGGCAACAGCACCGCCACCGTTCCAGCCTTCGCCATTGCCGCGGCGCCGGCCTCATCCGTATGCTCCAGATGATCGGCCGAGAGCGCGGAGAATTTCGCAGCGAGCGCCGCACCGCCGAGATTCGACAGCTGATCGGCGTGGAGCTTGACCGGCAAGCCAAGCCCCCTCGCCGTCTCGAACACGCGCGCAGTCTGTTCACCGGAAAACGCAATACCTTCCATGAAGGCGTCGACGGCATCGGCAAGGCCGGCCTTTGCAATCGCGGGCAGCATCTCCTTGCAGACGAGATCGATGTAGCGATCCTTGTCGCCGCCAGCTTCCACGGGCAACGCATGGGCGCCAAGGAACGACGTGCGGATCGCAACCGGCCGCTGACCGCCGAGGCTGCGCGCAGCCGCGAGCTGGCGCATCTCGGTCTCGGTGTCGAGGCCGTAGCCGGACTTGATCTCGACCGTGGTCGCGCCCTCGCCGATCAGCGCATCGAGCCGCGGCAGCGCGCTTGCGACGAGCTCGGCTTCGCTCGCCTTGCGCGTCGCGGTCACCGTCGAGACGATGCCGCCGCCGGCACGCGCGATCTCCTCGTAGCTCGCGCCCTTCAGGCGCAGCTCGAATTCATGCGCGCGGTTGCCGCCATAGACGAGATGGGTGTGACAATCGACGAGCCCCGGCGTGATCCAGCGCCCCTCGCAATCGATCCGCTTGATCGCGTCGGCATCAATGGGAAAATCCGCCTCCGCGCCGGCATAGACGATGTGGCCGCCGCGGATGGCGATCACGCCATGCTCGATCTCGCTGAGATCGGGACGGTCGGCCCGCATCGTGGCGAGCCGGGCATTGTGCCAGATCCGGTCGAAGCGCTCTGCCATGCAACGGCCCCTTCGCGAAGTCCCTGCGCCCTGGGATGCTTGACTTATATGTCTAGACATATAATCGTACGGCGGTTCTGTCCAGCCGGCGTGTAAACATGACCCGACTGCATTTCGCCTCCGCGCTCCTGCCCTCGGGCTGGGCCAATGACGTGCAGGTGGTGATCACCGCCGGCGCGATCGCGGAGGTGACGCCGGGCGTGGCGCCGGCTGCTGGCGACGAACGCCACACCATCGCGCTGCCGGGACTTGCGAGCCTGCACAGCCACGCGTTTCAGCGCGGCATGGCGGGACTTGCGGAGCTCCGCGGCGATTCCACCGACACCTTCTGGACCTGGCGCGAGACGATGTATCGCTTCGCCCTGGCGATGACGCCGGACGACGTTACCGCAGTCGCGACACAACTTTATGTCGAGATGCTGGAGCAGGGTTTTACCCGCGTCGGCGAGTTCCACTATCTGCATCACGATCGCGACGGCTCGCACTATTCCGATATCGGCGAGATGGCCGCGCGCATCGCGCAGGCTGCCGAAGCGTCGGGCATTGCGCTGACGCTGCTGCCGAGTTTTTATGCGCATGGCTCTTTTGGAGGCGCGGCACCACATGGCGGCCAACGCCGCTTCATCTGCTCGGTCGATCAGTTCGCCGCGCTGATGGCTGCCTCGCGCAAGGCCATCGCAAGATTGCCAGGCGCCAATATCGGGATCGCCCCGCACAGTCTGCGCGCGGTGACACCGGACGAGCTTGCTGAGATCATTCCGCTCGCTGAAGGCGGACCTGTGCACATCCATGCGGCTGAGCAGGTCAGGGAAGTCGAGGATTGCCTGGCCTGGTCGGAACGACGCCCGGTGCAGTGGTTACTCGAGCACGTGCCTCTCGATCGGCGCTGGTGCCTCATCCACGCGACCCACATGACCGACGAGGAAGTCACCGCATTCGCGAAAACCGCTGCGGTAGCGGGTCTTTGCCCCATCACGGAAGCCAGCCTCGGCGACGGCATCTTCCCGGCGCGTGAATTTCTCGCCGCAGGCGGCAAGTTCGGTGTCGGCACCGATTCCAACGTGCTGGTCGGTGTCGCCGACGAGCTGCGCCAGCTCGAATACGGCCAGCGGCTGAAGCATCGCCAACGGAATGTACTCTCCAGCGGCGCAGGTCGCTCCACCGGGCGCACCCTGTTCGACCATGCGCTCGCCGGCGGCGCGCAAGCAATGGCGCAAACGACGGTAGGCCTCACCCCGGGAGCGCGCGCCGACATCGTGACGCTGGACAGCGCCCATCCGTCGCTCGTCGGTCGTCGGGGCGATGCAGCCATCGATGGCTGGATTTTTGCGGCGGGCAACGGCGCAATCGATTGTGTCTGGGCCGGCGGCCACAAGGTCGTCGAAACCGGGCGGCATCGGATGCGCCAGATCGCGCGCGAGCGCTTCAACGCGTCCGTTCTGAGGCTCGTCACATGAGCCTCTCCACCGACAGCCCCGACCAGCCGACGCTCTACAAACGTATCCGCGCCGATATCGAGAAGCGCATCCTGACCGGCGAGTGGCCGCCCGGGCATCGTATTCCCTTCGAGCATGAACTGGTGACGCGTTACGGCTGCTCGCGCATGACAGTGAACAAGGCGCTATCAGAGCTCGCGCAGGCCGATCTGATCGAGCGGCGGCGGCGCGCCGGCTCATTCGTGCGCCGGCCGCAGCATCAGTCGGCGGTACTGAAAATCGCAGACATGCGCGCCGAGATCACCGGACTTGGCCGCGCTTACGGCTATGAGCTGATCGGTCGCAAGTTGCGCACGGCGACCACGGTCGACCGCGACCGTCTCGGCGTCAAGAAGGCTGGCAAGGTCATCGCGATCACCTGCCGTCACAGCGCCGACAAGGTGCCGTTTGCCGTCGAGGACAGGCTGATCGATCTTGCGTCCGTGCCGGATGCGGCGACCGCGGATTTCTCGCGCGAACCACCCGGCTCATGGCTGCTTCACCATGTCCCATGGACGGAGGCCGAGCATACGATCAGTGCCATCGTCGCGGATGATCGCACGGCTGAAGCGCTCGACATCGCCATCGGCGCGCCCTGCCTCGTGATCGACCGCTATACCTGGCGCAGCGCGCGCACCATCACCGCCGTGCGGCTGCTTTATCCCGGTGACTCTCACCGCCTTGTCGCCCGATTCAAGGGAGGCTGAGAGAAGGATGTCGGCACAAATCGTGCAACGCTTCGGGCAACGGTCCGTACGGACCGACAGGGATCAACAGGACGTCAATCCATCGATCGGCAAGAGGACGACAATCATGCGTAGTTCAAAAGTTTTCGCGACAATCATTGTTCTTGCGGCCTCCACTCCCGTGCTCGCCGACGACGTCAAGGTCGGCGTCGGCATCTCCGGCTGGACCGGCTTCGCGCCGCTGACGCTGGCGAAGGAGGCCGGCATCTTCAAGAAGAACGGGCTCGACGTGACGATCAGGAAGATCCCGCAGAAGGACCGCCACCTCGCGATCGCCTCCGGCGACATCCAGTGCGCCGCGACCACGGTCGAGACCTGGATCTCCTGGAACGCCAATGGCGTCGCGACCAAGCAGATCTTCCAGCTCGACAAGAGCTATGGTGCCGACGGCATGGCCGTGCGCAACGACGTCGCCGCGATCAAGGACCTGAAGGGCAAGACCGTCGCGGCCTCCGCGCCCGGCACCTCGCCCTATTTCGCGCTGGCCTGGATGCTCAAGAAGAACGGCCTCACGACGAAGGACGTCACCATCGTGAATCTCGAGCCGGCCGCGGCTGCGCAGGCTTTCGTCTCCGGCCAGAACGACGCCGCGATGACCTATGAGCCGTATCTGTCGACCGTGCGCGCCGCCCCCGACAAGGGCAAGATCATCGCGACGACGCTGGACTACCCGATCGTGATGGACACCTTCGGCTGCACGCCGAAATTCCTGAGCGAGAATCCGAAGGCAGCCCAGGCGCTCGCCAATAGCTATTTCGAGGCGCTCGACATGATCGCCAAGGACCAGGCCAAGGCCTATGAGATCATGGGCGCGGACGTGAAGCAGACCGGCGAGGC
This sequence comes from Bradyrhizobium sp. YR681, assembly GCF_000282615.1. Taxonomy (GTDB): domain Bacteria; phylum Pseudomonadota; class Alphaproteobacteria; order Rhizobiales; family Xanthobacteraceae; genus Bradyrhizobium. The sequence goes on from NZ_AKIY01000328.1 coordinate 62,643, forward strand.
GTTCGGCAACTCGGCAAAATATCTGCGCTGGCAGGACAAGGCCGCGAACCAGAAGTTCTTTGCCGGCGACTTCCTGACCTTCAACAAGGAGGCCGCCGAGCTCCTGCTCGAGATCGGCATCATCAAGGCCGCGCCGAAGGTCGAGGACCTCTTCGACGCCAGCTACATCAAGTAAATTCCTCAGGAGCTGCCGGTTCCGTCTCGCGGCGGGGCCGGCAAGTTCATACACCCCCGGATAAATCGTTGATGCGTCCTCTGGATCCCGTGACATCGAGGCAGCGCGTGGCTTACGGCCTTGCGTTCTTCGTGGTTTTCGTTGCCCTGTGGTCTTGGGCGACCTTCGGCGGCCATGTGTCGAAAGTGTTCCTCGCCAATCCGCTGACGATGGTGCAGGAGGGCTACGACTTGCTGGCCAAGCAAGGGTTTATCTACGACATCGGCATGACGATCTGGCGTGTCGTCGGTGGCTTCGTCCTCGCCGCGATCATCGCGGTCCCACTCGGCTTGCTGATGGGCGCCTACAAGCCGGTCGAGGCTTTCCTCGAACCTTTCGTCTCCTTTGCGCGCTATCTGCCCGCCTCCGCCTTCATTCCACTGCTGATTCTCTGGGCCGGCATCGGCGAATTGCAGAAGCTGCTGGTCATCTTCATCGGCTCGGTGTTCCAGATCATCCTGATGATCGCCGTGACCGTCGGCGCGACGCGGCGCGATCTGGTGGAAGCGGCTTATACGCTGGGGGCCAGCGACCGCGGCATCATCCGCCGCGTCCTGCTGCCTTCGTCCGCCCCCGAGATCGCCGAAATCATGCGGTTGGTGCTGGGTTGGGCCTGGACCTACGTCATCGTCGCCGAGCTGATCGGCTCGTCCTCGGGCATCGGTCACATGATAACCGACAGCCAGGCGCTGCTCAACACCGGCCAGATCATCTTCGGCATTATCATCATCGGGCTGATTGGCCTCGTCTCCGACTTCCTGTTCAAGGCGTTCAATGCCTGGCTGTTTCCGTGGAAGCTCGCATGACCACGCTCAAGATCGAACAGGTCTCCCGCACCTTCCCCGCGCGCCACGGCAATGCGCCGACCAGGGCGCTGGAGCCGACCGACCTCATCATCGGCAACAACGACTTCGTCACCATCCTCGGCCCCTCCGGCTGCGGCAAGTCCACGCTGCTTCGCATCGTTGCGGGCCTCGACCACCCGACCACCGGACGCGTCACGCTCGATGGCCGCGAGGTTACCGGCCCGGGTGCCGATCGAGGCATGGTGTTCCAGTCCTACACGCTGTTTCCCTGGCTGACCGTGCGCGAGAATATCGCCTTCGGCCTGCGCGAACGCGGCGTGTCCGAGGTGGAGCGCAACAAGGCCGCCGACGCCTTCATCCGCCGGGTCGGGCTATCCGGCTTCGAGAACCACTGGCCCAAGCAGCTTTCCGGCGGCATGCAGCAGCGCACCGCCATCGCACGCGCGCTCGCCAATGACCCGAAGATCCTGCTGCTCGACGAACCCTTCGGCGCGCTCGACAACCAGACCCGTGCCCTGATGCAGGAAATGCTGCTCGGTATCTGGGAGCGCGACCAGAAGACCGTGCTGTTCGTCACCCACGACATCGAGGAGGCGATCTTCCTCGGCAGCCGCGTCATCGTCATCAGCGCGCGTCCGGGCCGCATCAAGGCCGAAATTGCGGTAGACCTGCCGCATCCTCGCTCCTACAAGATCAAAACGACGCCCGAATTCGTCCAGCTGAAGGAACGGCTGGTCGAGGAAATCCGTACCGAGGCGCTGAAGGTTGCCGAACATGCCTGACACTCAGTCCCGCGCCAATGGCGAGCGGGTTCTCGCCGACCTCAATGCGCTCCGTGCCATCGGCGCGTACAAGACCGGGGTGCACAAGCCGACCTTCTCCGAGCCGCACAAGCTTTCTCTGGACTGGCTGGTGCGGAAATTGCCCGATGCGGGTCTCTCCGCGACGCTTGACGGCATCGGCAATGTGTTCGGGACCAGCGCGAAGGCAGGCCCGAAACTGCTGGCGGGCTCCCATCTGGAAAGCCAGAACTACGCCGGCTGGCTCGATGGCCCGCTCGGCGTCGTCTATGCGCTCGAAGCCGCCCGCGTGCTCAATGCCGATGCTTCGCTGAAGGGCGCGGTCGAAGTCGTCGCCTGGTGCGACGAGGAAGGACATTTTGGCAGCTTCCTCGGCTCGCGCTCCTATGTGGGGCAAGTGACCGAGGCAGAAGTCGACGCCGCGCGCGACCGCACCAACGGGCGGCCGATGCGCGATGCGCTCGCCGAGATGGGGCTCGCAGGACGCGCGCGTGTCGCCGTCGAGAAGGGGCGGCACGTCGGATATCTGGAGGCGCATATCGAGCAAGGGGATACGCTGGAGAGCGGCAAGCTCGCGGTCGGCGTCGTGACCTCCATCGTCGGCATCTGGCAGTATCGCATCAATTTCACCGGCGAGCAGAACCACGCCGGCACGACCCGCATGGCCGCGCGCAAGGATGCTGGCGTTGCGCTGGCGAAGTTCTGCGTGGCGATCGACGAGCGCTTCCCGGCCGCTTGCGGTCCGCGCACCGTCTGGACCACCGGTCGCATCACGCTCGATCCGGGCGCGCCGAGCATCATTCCCGGCGGTGCCGAAATGCTGTTCCAGATCCGCGACGATAATCCGGCCATCATCGCGCGGCTCGAGGAGTTGCTGCGCACGATGGCCGATGAGGTCAACGCGAAGGGTCCCTGCAGCGTCACCGTGGAAAAGATTCGCACCGGCGCGCCCGCGATGATGGACGCCGGCTTTCAGGACGCGATCGAAGCTGCGAGCAAGGCCGTCGCCGGCGGACGATCCCTCCGCATGCCCAGCGGCGCTGGGCACGATGCACAGATGCTTGCGACCGTCATGCCCGCGGCGATGCTGTTCGTGCCGTCGATCGGCGGCATCAGCCATCACTGGACCGAGAACACGGCCGACGCCGACATCGTCACCGGCGCGGACGTTTTCGTCGATGCATGCCGGCGAATCCTCAGCGGCTAGGCAACCGATGCAGGCATCATGAACGAAACCTATACCGAGGCCACGACCGGCTATTGGCAGGAATTGACGCCTGATGTCCCCGCACGTTTCCCGGCCGCACCGCCCTATCGCTTCGGCTATCCCGTCACCCTGCCCTGCGGCCGCATTCTCGTCTTGCCGCTACGTCGCTTGCCCGATGCAGAGCGTGCAGTCGCGTCACTGATCGCCAACCAAGCCTCCAATCTCGTCATCGCGGCGCTCGCAGACCACATGGCCACACAAGCGCGCGCGTTTGATGCCGAGATCATCGTCGGACTGCCGACCCTGGGCCTTGCCTTTGCATCGCAGGTCGCCGAGCGGCTCGGACAGCCGCGCTTCGTCCCGCTCGGCTATTCTCGCAAGTTCTGGTACGAGGACACGCTGTCCGAGCCCGTGACCTCGATCACCAGCCCCGAGGCCGGCAAAAAGTTACGGCTGGACCCAAACCTGCTGCCCCTGATCGAAGGCCGCCGGGTGGTGGTGGTCGACGATGCGATCTCGACCGGTGCGACCGCGATTGCTGCGGTGCGCTTGTTGCAGAGGATCGGGGTCGACATTGTCGGCATGGTCGTCGCGATGAAGCAGAGCAATCGCTGGCAGGCTGCGACCGCGGCGCTTCCGGTTCGTGCGGTCTACGGATGCCCGCTCTTCCAGCGGAGCGACGCGGGCTGGATGCCGCTGGCCGAGACGCAGCCCGCCATTCCCTGATCGAGCGGGCGCTAACCGTCACCAGGCGAGATCTGCCAATTCGCGATTGCTGCGCGAGGCACCGCCGAACTCCGACTTGAGCAGCTTTGCGCGATAAGTCCAGCGATACAGCGGATGCTCCAGCGTCAGCCCCATGGCGCCGAGGAACTGATGCAGGTCGTAGACGATGGGATCGACCACGGTCTGCGCATAGGCAAGCGCCGTGACGGCGTCGGCATGCGTGGCGCTGCCGCTGCCGGCCTTGAACGCCAGCCATTTGGCCGCGGCGATCTTCGAGGCGCAGGCGGCGAGCCGATGTTGTATCGACTGAAACGTACCGAGCGGCCGGCCGAACTGGCGGCGATCGGTGACGTGCTCTACGACGGCGTCGAGACCGCCCTGGAGCACGCCACTGATCTCCGCAGCGACGGCGAGCTGGGCGAGGCGCCGCGCCAACATTGGATCGGCGACAGAGCGCGACCGCGCAAGGCAGCGCTCGGGATCATGAATCCGGCCCATGGGATAGGCGAAATAGGAATCGACGACCTCGATGTCGTCCGGCGAGACCGGAAACCACGACGCGCCGGCCTCCGACAGGACGAGGACGGCGCGCGCAACCGGCAGGAAGCGGACCGCCTGCCCCGGATCGCCCGTCAGCACTGCGAGCGGTCGTGGCGCGTCGGAGCAGATGAGCGGGCGGATCACGGCCGATGCTCCGACTTCGGTGATGGAGGCACTGCGGCAAACCTCGTGCACAATGAGCGCCGCCGTCGACACGCCGAACTCCGGATAGGATGCCGCGTCGAGCACGCCATTCTTGTCCAGATCCGCATCGAGCTCGAGATCGAAGGACGCCTTGCCGCTCCCAAGCACGAGCCGGCTTTTGGCCCTGGCAAGAACGGCGGACACCGTCGTGAGCAGCGCATCCTGGTCGTCGCTGATGTCGAGAAACATGCGCCCTAGCTCCGCGGCAGGTTCAGATAGTCGGAGGCGACGATGCCGAGCTGGATCTCGGCCGCGCCCGAAGCGATGCCGGCGGCGATCGCACGCTCATGATGCGGCTTGAGCAGCGGCAGGACGTCGCCGGAGAACGCCTCGGGGAGAAAGTCGAGCGCAAAATTGGCGACCGCGTGGTCCGCCTCGACGATGGCGACACGCGCCAGGGACGATTCCGCATTCGGCGGCAGGCCGCGCGAGCGCTGGTCGACCACGCGGTAGACCAGCATGCGCGCCGCTTCGCTGGCCGCGAGCGCCTGCCCGGCCCTGAACCTGACGATATCGTCGTTCCACGAGCCGTTAGCCTTCAACTGCTCGACCATCTCGCCGAGCACGCGGGTGGAGAGCTGATAGCGCGGCAGGCCGATACGCTCGTTGGCAAGTGCATAGGTGATCAGCGACCAGGCCTTGCCCTCCTCGCCGAGCATGCTGGATACGGGAACGCGGACGTCCTGGAAGAACACTTCGTGCAGGTCGCCGTTGCCGACCAGCGCCGGGATCGGCCGCACCGTGATGCCGGGTGTCTGCATCGGGATCAGGAAGATGCAGATGCCGTCCTTGCGGCTGCCGCCGGTGCGCGCCAGCAGGAAGCAGTGCTGGGCGAGGCCGGCATAGGAGGTCCACACCTTGGAGCCGTTGATGACGAAATGGTCGCCGTCGCGATCGGCGCGCGTCCGCAGCGAGGCAAGATCAGAGCCGGCGGAGGGCTCCGAGAAACCCTGGCACCACACCGCGTTGCCGGCTGCGATCTCGGGGATATAGCGCGCCTTCTGCTCCGCGGTGCCGAAACGCAGGATGGTCGGGCCGATCCAGTTGACGTTCATGTATTGCGGGCCGCGCGGCTCGCCGACCGCCCACATCTCCTCGCCCAGGATGAAATGCTCCCACACCGAGCTGCCGCGGCCGCCGTGCTCCTTCGGCCAGTGTGGGACGAGCAGTCCGGCCTCCGCGAGTTTGGTGCAGAACACGCGCGAAAATTCGGTTTGCTGCTTCGAGCCGGGGCCGTGGCGGGCGATCTTCTCCCAATCCGGCGGCAGCTCGCGCGCGAGAAACGACCTGATCTCGTCGCGAAAGGCCTGCTCGCGGGCACTCCATTCGAAATTCATCATCCCCTCTCAGGCGTTCGGGCCGATCACGGCGAGGCCATCGACCGCGACAACGGATTCGCCGCGGCAGATCAGCGGATTGACATCGAGCTCGCGCAGGCGATCGCGGTGGGCACAGGCAAGCGCTGAGATGCGGCTGATCGTGCGCGCGAGCACGCTGCGATCGACCGGCGGCGAGCTGCGAAAGCCGTCCAGGATTGCCACACCGCGAAGCCGGGCGAGCAGACGCAGAGCCTCGTATTCATCGACTGGCGCAAGCGCCGTCACGCTGTCGCGCAGAAGTTCGGTCAGGACCCCGCCGAGGCCGATGACGATCATGGGTCCGAATAGCGGATCATTGTTCACGCCGACGATGATTTCCACGCCCGCCGGGACCATCTCCTGCACGATCACGCCCCGCAGCTGCGCCGTCGGAACCGCTCTGGCGCAGGTCGCCATGATCTGATCGTAGGCTTCACGTACGGCCGTATCGCCCTCGACACTGAGCAACACCCCGCCCGCGTCCGACTTGTGCGCGATGTCAGGGCTGTCGATCTTCATGGCGACCTTGCCGCCGATCGCGCGCGCAGCCTGCACCGCATCAAGCGCCCTGGTGACCGTGATGTCGCGCGACGTCGCAATGCCGTAGATCGCGAGCAGCGCCTTGGTCTCGGTCTCACCGAGCACGGTCTCTTGCGACGGCAGCAGCGCGGCGGCGCGGGCCTTGCGTTCGGCATCGACGACGAACCCGACCGGCAAATGCGCCGCACGTTCGGCCCGCGCCGTCCAGGCAGCGAGCGCCGCGAAGCAGCGGTCCATCGAGCGGAAGATCGCGATGTTGGGATCGCGTTCGATCACCTGGGAACCCGGCCCTTCCAGATATTGCGTCAACCACACCGCACAGATCGGCTTGCCATGTTTGCCGGCGAGCGCGCTGAGATGCGGAAGCCGTTCGGTCGCGGGCCCATAGGCATAAGTACAGCCATAGACCAGTGCGCCGTAACCCGGAGCTGAGAGAAGCGCATCCGCGCAATCCATCAGCGATTCCGAGTCCGAAATCACCTGTGCGGTGACATCGCAGGGATTGCGCGGCGCCCCGAATGGCGGAATGCGCGCCTCCAGCACGGCGCGCACGCGCGGCTCCGGTTGCGGCAGGGGCACGCCATGCTGCTCGGCGCTGTCTGCGCCCATGATCGCGGCACCGCCGGAGCCTGCAAGCACAGCCACACCCTCGGCCTTGGGCCGACAGACCTTGCCGAAAAAGGCGGCGGTCTCGATCAGATCCTCGAAATTGTCGACGACGACCGCGCCGCCACGCTCCAGCAAGGCGCGCCAGGACGCATTCGAGCCGGCGAGCGAGCCGGTATGGGATAGTGCGGCCGCGGCGCCGGTCTCGCCGGTCGCGAGCTTGAACACGACCAGCGGCTTGTCGTTGTCCCAGGCGCGCTCGGCGGCAGCGAGCATCTTCAGGGGATGCGCAACGCCCTCGAACGCACAGGCGATGACGGCGCAGGCCGGATCTTCCGCCAGCGCTGCGATCCAGTCGGCGATGTCGACATCGCCGGAATTGCCCGATGTCAGCACATGGCTGAACGACACGCCGCGCTCGATCGCCTGCGCGAGCGCAAAACCGAGCGCGCCGGACTGGCTGACCAACCCGATCGCGAATGGCGCCAGCGACCGCGTCTCCGGCACCGCCGCAAACGTGATGCGGGCGCCGCTGGTGTAGTTCAGCAACCCGACGCAGTTCGGCCCCAGCAAGCGGAGATTCGCCTCGCGTGCGCGACGCACGATTCGGTTCTGGGTTTCAATCGCCTCATGGGTGCCGATTTCGGCGAAGCCCGAGGCGTAGAGCATGACGCTCGGAACGCCAGCTGCAATGCAGGCCTCGATGATCGGCTCCACGGTTGCCGCTGGTGTCGTGACCACGGCAAGGTCAGGAATCCCCGGCAGCGCGCGCAAGCTCGGATAGCACGGCGCGTCGCCTATCCGGTCGTATTTGTCATTCACCAGAAAGCTGCGGCCGCCGAAAAAGCCCTTCAGATTGGCTGCGGTGCGCGCGCCGAAGGACGCCGGGCGCGGCGAGGCGCCGATGATCGCGACGCTTCCGGGATCGTAGAGCGGCTTCAGTTCAGCGCGGCGATACGGCTCAAGCCGTCCCGGTGACGTCATGACACGGCCGAAGCGTCATGCTTCGCCTTCGCGACCTTGTGCAGATAAGCGAGATAGCCGAACGGGATACGGCTCGCGCCATTGGCCTGGATGACGACCCCGGAAATCCAGGCCGCCTCATCGGAGGCGAGGTAGACACAGAGCGGGCCGATGTCGTCGGGCGTGCCGAGCCGCCCGAGCGGCACGACGTCGATCTGCTTCTGCGCCCGCGGCCCGGACATGAACTCGGAATTGTCCTCGGTGAGCACCAGCCCCGGTGCGATCGCGTTGACGCGGATGCCGAGATGGCCCCATTCCACCGCCATGGTTCCCGTGAGATTGTCGACGCCGGCCTTGGCCGCGCCGTACTGGCCCGTCATGGGGTTGGGCTGCGAGGCGGAGCGCGACGTGATGTTGATGATGGAGCCGCCTGTCGTCATCGCGCGGGCCGCGGCCTGCGCGGCGAAGAAGGTCCATTTCAGATTGAGATCGACGACCCGGTCCCACTGCCCCTCGTCGAGACCGATCAGCGGACCGACATCCTCGCGCGCGGCGCTGCCGGCATTGTTGACCCAGATGTCGAGCCGGCCGAATTCCGACAGCGCACGATCAGCGACGGACTGCGCGGCACCGGGTTGTGCGATATCGTTCGCGAGAACCCGCACATGACCGCCCTGCTCGCGTATTTGGACGGCGGTGGCTTCCAGCGGCGCCGCGGTGCGTCCCGTGCAGATCACGGTCGCGCCCGCCTGCGCCAAAGCGCGGCTGATGCCCTTGCCGATGCCGCGCCCGCCGCCGGTGACCACCGCGACCTTGCCCTTCAGGGAAAACATGAGTCGTTCCTTCGGTTTTCCCCGGAATCAATCGCTGCCGACGAGATCGCCGAAGAGCTGCCACTTGGTTCCCTCGAAACGCATCAGCTGCCATTGCTTGATGGGCGCATAATCGGTCGGCGACGTCGATATCTTGATGCCGGGCAGCAGCGTACCCACCTCGACACCCCCAAGGCTCGCCGCCTGTTTCATGACATTCTCGCGGCTGAGATCGTCGCCGCACTGCTTCAACACCTCGACCAGCAGCAGCGCCGGGTTGTAGCCGTTGATGATCAGCGTGTCGGTACGGTTGGCCTCCGGCAGATATTTGTCGAGGAAAGCGTTCAGCGCCTTGAAGTCCGCATCGTCCTTCCACCTGGCATCGTTGGGATCCTTGAAATAGGTCGCCGAAACGATGCCTTGCGCGTTCTCGAATCCGACCGGCTTGATCACGCTGCCGATCGAAGCTGAGGCAAAGCTCAGAAGCTGGAGCGGCTTCCAGTTCAGCTCGTTGATCTTCTTGATCGCCTGAGCCGCGAATTTCGGCGTTGCCATGTTGAAGAAGACGTCGGCGCCGGCGGCCTTCAGCTTCACGATGTGCGAGTCGATGGTCGGCTCGGTGACGTCGAAGGATTCCTCTGCGACGATCATCGCCTGCGCCTTGTCGCCAAGGCCGGCTTTGATGCCCTTGAGGTAGTCCTTCCCGAAATCGTCGTTCTGATAGAAGATCGCGATCCTGGCGCCCGGCTTCTCCTTCAGGACGTATTTCGCGTAAGCCTTGCCCTCGGTTTCGAGCGAAGGGGCAAAGCCCATGCTCCAGGGAAAGTTTTTCGGATCGTTCCACTTCGCGGCCGCGCTGGAGACGAACAACTGCGGCACCTTTTTCGCGTTGAGATATTTCTGCACGGCGGAGTTGGTGGGCGTGCCAACCGCATTGAACATGAAGAGCACCTCGTCGCTCTCGACGAGCTTGCGGGTCTGCTCCACGGTCTTCGGCGGCGAATAGGCGTCGTCATACGACAGGAACACGATCTTCCGTCCGTTGATGCCGCCTTCCTCGTTGATCTTGCGGAAATAGGCTTCGCCCGTCCTGGCGATCAGACCGAAACCCGAGGCCGGCCCGCTATAGGCCGCGGTGTTGCCGATCTTGATCTCGGTGTCGGTGACGCCGGGACCATATTTCTTCTCGCCGGCCGAAGCCTGGAGGCTGAATGCCAGCAACGCCCCGACCGCGATGATGCCTGCCCTGACCGCCACCTCTTCCCTCCGCAACACTTGTTTCAGTTGTTGGCGAGTTAGCTACCACATCAGTTGCTTGCTGACTAGCAAGTAATTGAGGACGACCCCGCAATGCGGACGGCCATGTGGCCCCGCGCCGCAGCAGCTCGGCCCAGCTTGGAAAGCAATTGATGCAAGGGAACGGCGCCGCTCCCGGCAGACGTCAAGCCTGCCCGGGCAGGACGCGAGCCACGCACCTCAGCGCGCGACTCTCCGAGGAGCAGACCTGGTTCCGGCGCCGGCCCCGGCTTTGGCCTTGCCCGAATTTGCAGGCTTCGAGGTCGGCTCCATCAGGCGGTCGAGGAAGAGTTCGGCGACGAATTCGGCGTCCTCGCCGAGCTTTTTGGTGTCGCCGCTCACCAGTGCCTGGATGCAGATGCCGCTGATCGCGCCCGAAATCGCGCGCACGTTCTGCTCGATATCGACGTCCTTGCGCAGCTCGCCCATCTTGCGCGCCTGCAACAGGTAGGCGCGGAGATTGTCGCGGTAGAGCCCATGCAGCTCGGCGATGCGCGGCTTCAGTTCCGGCACTGTGCCGGTCGAATCCACGATCAGATGGTACAGCGCGATCGCCGAGTCCGGCATGTCGCGCACCGCCTCCATCTGGATCCGGATGCGCTCGGCGAGCGCCGCGCAACCGGTGCGACCGTCGATCCGCCGCTCGACCTGGCGCATGAAGCGGTCCTGGATCGTATCGATCACGGTCTCCAGCAGGTGGAGCTTGGTGCCGAAGCGCTGCACAGGCAGGCCACGGCTGTAGCCGGCCTCGACGCCGATATCGGCGAGGCTCGCACCGGACGTGCCGTGCCGGCCGATCAGCGCCACCGCCGCCCGCAGCATCCGCCGGTCCGACTCCTTGCGCCGCCGCTCCTTGGAGCCGATGGTCGGCGCCGCCTTTTCTGTGTCGCTACCGGCTGCCACGAACCGTCGATTCCCCTCACCCGCGTTGAAGCCGCGGCCACGGTACACGTGGGTATGAGGTTTGTCAGTGGGGTCGGCGGCGCTATCTGCGTGCTGTACGGGAATCGTTGAGCGCAAGGCCGGGCCTCGGCCAGTCCACCGCGATCAGCCGCCCGGTGCCGGACAGCGTGATGAAGGCCGTGCGCATATCCGGGCCGCCGAAGCAGATGTTGGTGCAATAGACCTCGTCGGCTTCGTGGAACTCGATCAGTTTGCCGGCGGGCGAGAGCACGCTGATCCCGCCCCGCACCAGCGTGGCAACGCAGATGTTGCCGCCCTCCTCGACTGCGAGCGAATCGAAGCGCTGATAGCCCGGCAGGCCGTGCAAAAGCCGGCCGCCATTGGGCGACGGCCAGGGATCCTTGGCGACCTCGCCCTCGCCCGTGATGGGATAGCTCCAGATCCGGCTGGTCTCGGTCTCGGACACATAAAGCGTGCGTCCATCCGGTGACAGGCCGACGCCGTTCGGCGTCATGATCGGAAAGATCGCTTCCTTGATCATGGAGCCGTCGGTGCGCGCATAATAGACCGCGCCGCGGTCCATCAGCCGGCCGTAGGTCTTGCCGAGATCGGTGAACCAGAATCCGCCGCTGTCGTCGAAGACGATGTCGTTCGGCCCTTTCAAATGGACGCCGCCGCAACTCTCGTAGAGGGTCTTGACGGCGCCGGTATCGAGATCGACCTGCTCGATGCGTCCTGTCGTGTAGTCTTCGGCGCGGCCGGTCGGGCGGACAAAGTTGCTTGTGTCTCTGTGCCAGGAGAAGCCGCCATTGTTGCAGACATAGCATTTGCCGTCCGGACCGATGGCGGCGCCGTTCGGCCCGCCACCGAGATGCGCGATCACCTCTTTTCGACCCGAAGGAAGCACGCGCGTCAGCCGGCCGCCTTCGATCTCGACGACGATGACGCTGCCGTCGGCGAGCGCGACCGGTCCTTCGGGAAAGGCCAGTCCATTCGCAATCTCTCTGCCCTCAAAGCGCATCGCGTCACTCCATGTTCTTATGCCGGCGCCGGCTGGCCCGCGCCGAGATAGGCCTCGACGACCTCTGCACGGCTTGCCGGCGTGGCAAGATCTGAGGCGCTGCGATGGCCCACGATGGCGCCATTGCGCACGAAATAAAGCTCGTCGGCGACCTTCATCGTCATGCGGAAATTCTGCTCGACCAGCATGATGGCAAGGCCGGTATCCTGCTTGATTGTAACGAGGCGCTCGAATACGCGCCGGATCAGGAGCGGCGCCAATCCCAGCGACGGCTCGTCGAGCAGAAGCAGCCGCGGCGCGCTCATCAGGCCGCGCCCGATCGCGAGCATCTGCTGCTCGCCGCCGCTCAGCATCCAGGCCGGCGACTTCAGGCGGTTGGCAATCTCGGGGAACAGCTCCAGCATGAGATTACGCCGCTGCCGCTGCACGCGCGCATCGAGGAAGAAGCCGCCGAGCAGGAGGTTTTCGGCGACCGTCAGCGAGCCGACGATCTGGCGCCCCTCGGGGACATAGACAATGCCGCGCCGGACGCGATGCCGCGCGGCGAGCGCGCCGATGTCTTCACCGGCAAAGCGCATTTCGCCTGCGGCCGGCACCAGGCCGGCGATGGCCTTGAGCACCGACGACTTGCCCGCGCCGTTGGCGCCGAGCAGTGCCACCACGCCCTTCTCCGGCACGGAAAGATCGACATTTTCGACGACACGCGCCCTGCCGTAGCTGACCGAGAGACCGCGTGCCGAGAACAGCTCAGTCATCGGCATCGTCTCCGAGATAGACACGGATCACGTCGGGATGCGCGCGGATTTCGGCGGGCGTGCCGTCCGCGATCATCTTGCCGAAATTGAGCACGTAGATGTGCTCGCAGAGCTCCATGATCAGGTCCATGTCGTGCTCGACCACGAGGAGCACGAGGTCGGGCCTCATCAGTCGTTTCAAGGCGCGTATCAGATCACGCGTCTCGACGGCGTTCAGTCCCGCGGCCGGCTCGTCGAGCAGGATCGCCCTGGGCTCGCTGGCAATGGCGCGCGCGATCTCGGCGAGGCGCAGCGTCCCCGGCGGCAGATCGGACGGCTTCTGATGGGCGGCGGACGCGATGCCGAGCTCATTCAGCGCCGCCATGGCACGGCGCTCGGTGTCCTGCTGCTCGGCACGCTGCGCCGGCGTCGGCACGAAGGCGCTGAACCAGCCGGACCGCCGCTTGAGGGTGAGACCGACGAGGACGTTTTCCAGCAGCGACAGATCCGGGCACATCGCCAGATTCTGGAAGCTGCGGGTGATGCCGCATCCGGCGCGCTGGGCGGGCCCCATGCCGTCCAGCGGCCTGCCAGCAAAACTGCTGTGGCCGCGCTGGCCGCGATAGAGCCCGGTGAGACAGTTGAACAAGCTGGTCTTGCCCGCGCCATTGGGTCCAATCAGGCCCGTGATGACGCCGGGCCGCAAGGTCAGCGAGACATCGCTGAGAACCTGAAGCCCGCCGAAGCCGAGGGAGATTCCATCGGCGACGAGCCCGCTGCCGGCGGCTACCGTCATCGCGCCCTCCTGCCCGGCACGAAGCGGCGCAGGTCGCCGGCATTCGCGGCCAGCGTGACCGCGACGAGCGCGACGCCATAGAGGATCGGAACCCAGTCGCCGGCCTTCGCCAGATAGGTCGGCACCAGCGTGATGAAGGCGCCGCCGACGAGCGCGGCCGGCAACGACAGCCTGTTCAGGCTGACGACCGAGCCGACCAGCAGGAAGACACCGCTGAAGAAGGTGAAGCTGTTCGGGGAAACGGTCGAGGACGCAAAGCCCGTCAACGCCCCTGCTAGCGAAGCCAGCGCCGCGCTCACCGTGAAGATCGAGATACGCGCCCAGCTCCGCGTGATCCCCATGGCCTCGGCCGCGCGCGGTTGCGCCTGCGCCATCAACAGCGCCAGGCCTTGCGCCGACTTGCGGAAATGCGCGAGCGCCAGACAGACGACAATCAGAACGACGAGAGTCACGTAATAGCGTTGCAACGCCTTCGAGACGCCGGGGACCAGATCCTGCGCGATGTAGAGACCTTCGAAGCCGCCGGTGAACTTCTCGAAGCCGATCAGGATTTCCGGCAGCGCGAGCGCCAGCGCCATGGTCGCCACCGCCAGATAGATTCCGGAGAGCCGGCGGGAGGGGAATGCAAAGATAAAGCCGCCGCCGGCGCCGAGCAGGATCGCCAATGGCAGGCTTACCGCAATGGACAGGCCCAGCCGGTGCTCGACGATTGCAACCGCATAGGCTCCGAGCGCCACGAAGAAACTGTGCCCGATCGACACTTCACCGCCGTACCGCACCAGCATGCTGACGGAGAGAACGGCAACCGCATTCGCAATGCTCAGCGACAGGCTGTAGAGCAGGAAGCCGCCGGCCAGAAGGGGCAGCAGCGCCAGCACCGCGACCAAAGCGAGCACGGACAGCCGCGCGATATCGACGTGACCGCCGCGAGCGGACGCGCTGACCTTGGACGCGTGGGCGAGATCAGACACGGCCACCGATCGCCCTTTCCAGGAGTCCGTTGGGGAAGAAGTTGAGCGTCAGCAGGATCACGCCGAGCAGGAACGTGTTCATGAACTCCGGCGCGACGTAGAACGAGAACAGGTTCATGGCGACGCCGACCAGGATGCCGCCAACGGCGGCGCCCGGCAGACTCGAGAAGCCGCCAACCACGGCCGCGGTAAAAGCCTGCAACATGAAGGACGGAACCGTCGTCGAACTCAGGAACGTCGTCGGCACGATCAGCAGCGCCGCGACGAGGCCGAGGACGGCGCCGGCGAGCCAGGAGAACAGGTGGACGGAGCGCAGGTTCAGCCCGCAGACCTCGCAGGCGAACGGATTGGTCGACACTGCACGGAACGCGACGCCGAGCTTGGTGCGCTCGATGATCACGAACAGGCTGCCGACGATTGCGAGCGTGACGACGAGAACGGCGAGATCATAGGAGGAGACACGGATCGCCCCGAGGCTGAAATTGAAGCGGGGCACCGGGAGGTCGAGATTGACGATGTCGGCACCGAACACGAGCTGCACTGCGCCTTGCAGGATCAGCCCGACGCCGAGCGTTGCGATGGTGGAGGCCAGATCGGACTTGAAGACGATCGGCGCGATCACGGCATAGCTCATGACCGCAATCGCGCAGGCTATGCCGAGCGCCAGCGCCACCGCACTGGCCCAGGACAGGCTGAGCAGGCTGCCGCTGGAGAAGCCAAAGACCACGAACGCGCCGAGACAGGCGAGATTGCCGTGCGAGAAATTCACGACGCGCGAGCTCTTGAACACCATGACAAGGCCGAGCGCGCCGACGCCGTAGAGGCAGCCGGAGATGGTCCCGGACCAGAGCAGCGGCAGAATGTCTCGGATGAATCCCGCCACGCTCACCCCTGCCCTTCGTCCGGCACGCCACCCTGCTCGATGAACTCGATCACGCCGGGGAAATAGCGCCCCGAGAGGCCGTGCCGGCATGCGGCATTGTAGTAGCGGCGCGCAAGCTCGGCGACGCCGGGACGAACGCCGTTGTCGGAAGCGAGCTGAAGCACGTAATCGAGGTCCTTCAGCACGTATTCCGGCGGAAAGGCTTTTGCCGGAAAATTGCGCGGCAGCATCGCCTTGGCGCCGTGATTGCGCAGCACGAAACTATCGCCGGATCCCTTCGACACTGCGCTCAGCAGCGTCTCGGACTTCACACCGGCGCGCTCGCCGACCACCATCATCTCGGCCAGCGCCAGCGTGTGCTCGAACACCAGCGCGTTGTTGATCAGCTTGACGACCTGGCCGCAGCCGACCTCGCCACAATGGGTGACGTCGGACCCGATATAGTCGAGCAGCGGCTTGATCCGCGCGAACACGGCCTCCTCGGCGCCGACCATGATGCTGAGCTCGCCACGCTGCGCGGCCTCTCGCGTGCGCGCCACCGGCGCATCCGCGAAGGCAAAGCCCCTGGCCTTCAGGTGCTCGGACACGCCGCGCGCCAGCGCGACGGGCGTGGTGCTGAGATCGACGATCGTGGCTCCCGGCCGCGCCACCTGCGCGATCGCGGACGAGAGCGCCTCCACCTGAGGTCCGCCCGGCAACGACAGGAAGATGACGTCCGCGACAGCAGCAAGCGCTTCGAGGGAGGCAGCCGCCTCCGCCTTGGTGTCGGACAGCGCGGCGATCGCCGCCGGATCGCGGTCGAGGATCAGCACGCGACCGGCGTGCTTCTTCGCCATATTCCGGCACATCGGACCGCCCATGACGCCGAGCCCAATGAAGCCGATGGTCTGTGCTGCGCTCATGATGTCAATCCATCAACATGCCGCCATTGACGTCGAGCACCGTGCCGGTGATCCAGTTCGACGCCGGCGAACAGAGGAAGAGAATGCTCTGGGCGATATCCTCGGGCTGGCCGAACCGTCCCAGCGGAACGTTGCCGTTCGCCGACGGCGCGGCGCGATCGGTGACGGTCGCCCACATCGGCGTCTCGACCGGACCGGGCGCGATGATGTTGGCATAGACACCCTTGGCCGCGCCGTTCTTGGCGACCCATTTCATCAGGCCGTGCACGGCCGATTTCGCCGCAACATAGGCGGGCCCCGAGGCGACGCCGCCGATCTTGGCGGCTATCGAACCCAGCGCCACGATCTTGCCGAAGCCGCGTTCGGCCATGACAGGATAGAGCTTGCGGACGGGATTGACCGTGCCCATCAGGTTAACGGCGAGGATCTTCTCCCATTCCTCGTCGGTCGACTGCGCCAACGGCGTGTTGGCAATCGTGCCGGCGCAGAGCACCAGGATGTCGATCTTGCCGCGCGCCTTCAGCTCGTCGTCGATCAGCTTTTCGGTCGCCGCGCGATCCGTCACGTCGCAGCGACGATAGCTCGCTCGTTCGGGAAACTTGCCGCCGTCCTCGACGATGTCGGTGGCGATGACGTCGGCGCCTGCCGCGCAGAACGCGGCGACGACGGCGCGGCCGATGCCGCCGGCGGCTCCCGTGATGAGGGCGGTTTGTCCGTCGAGACGCGAGGGCCCGCTCAAGGGCGATCCAGCCATGTCCTACTTTCCTTGTTTTTCTTGGTAGCTAACACGAGCAGCGGGCGGCCGTGTCTTGCGGCCACCCGCTGAAACGAAGGGCTCAGGCCGGCTTGGCGTCGAAGGCCACCGCCGGATAGGGCTTGAAGTCGCGCACCATGACGAACGAACCCTGCGCTTGCAGGATCGCTTCCTGGCGCGTGCCGCGGTGGTCCGCGCCAGTGAAGGTGACCTTGCGCGCGCCACCGACCGAGGCATTGCTCAGCGTATTGCCCGCCTCGATCAGATTGGCACGCGTGATCGGCTTGCCGCTGTCGACCAATGCGCCAAAGATGCTGCCGAACAGCGCGGCATTGCTCCAGCCATTGAGGCCAAACACGCCGACCGGATCGTTCGGATAGTATTTTGATATGGCTTCCCGATAGGCCTTGATCTCGGGCTCGCCACTGTCGACCGGGAGCAGCCACGAGGAGAAGTAGACGCCGTTGAGAAGGTCGCCGGTCAGCTTGTAGGTGGCGGGATCGGCGGTGAAGAAGGGCGCGAACCAGGTGAGCTTGACGCCCTGGCGGTCGGCCGCCTTCAGCGCGGCCGCGAGATTGGCGTTGGATCCGAACAGGATCGCAGCCTGGGCTTCGGAGTTGGCGACACGACGGATGTGCGGCGTGAAGTCGGTGGTCTTCACCTCGAACGGAACCGACTCCGCCGCCGTGAGCTTGTTGGCCTCCATGAAGAGATCGAAGCCGCGCTTGGCGGAGCGGCCGAGTTCGTCGTTCTCCCACAGCAGCGCGATCTTCTTCAGCTTGAGATCGTTGACGGCGAACTCGGCATTCGAGGCCGCCGACCAGCCGTAGTCGGGCAACAGCGGAAAGATGTTCGGCTCGGCGAAGAAGGCGCTGGCGCCGCCGATCGGCCCGATCATCGCAAGGCCGTTTTCCTTGGCATAGGGAATGACGGCGACGTTGGTGGCTGTCCCAACCGCAGCCACGAGCGCAAAAATATGGTTGTCCTCGACGAGGCGTCTGACGGCGGCGACGCTGCGGGCGGGATCGTATCCGTCATCGAGCGTCACATAGTTGATCTTCCAGCCCTTGATGCCGCCGGCCTCGTTGACGCTCTTGAAATAGGCGTCCGCCGCGTGAGTCAGGATCGCGTAAAAGGGGACCGGCCCGGTGACCGGCGTAAACCCGCCGATGGTGATGGTCTTGGCGGCGGCATCTACGCCGATCTCGTCGGCGAGCAGCGACGAGCCGGGATAGGCCGATGCCAGCGCAGCGGCGCCCGACAGCTTGAGAAAGTCGCGCCTCTTCATCACAGGCCCTCCCCGATATTTGTTTTTCTCCGATCATCTTTAGAAGGAGGAACTTGGTCGGTCAATAGAAAATGCATTATGCATTATGTACCAATAGATGCCTCGCTGGCCAGGATCAGCTCGGCGCGGCGGATGACCGGAGCATCGATCATCTTGCCATCCAGCGCCACCGCCGCGCCGCCTGCGCTTTCGGCGACCTCCATCACGCGCCGGGCCCATTTGAGTTCGTCGGCGGTGGGCAGAAAGGCATCGTTGACCAGCTTGACCTGCGCCGGATGGATGCAGAGCTTGGCCCCAAAGCCCAGCGCCCTGGCGCGACCGACCGCCGCCCCGAAGGCCGCAGGATCCGTCCAATTGGTCGTCACTCCGTCGACCGGCGCTGCCAATCCAGCCAACCGCGACTCCAGAACGATCTGCAGGCGCACCGGATCGAGTTCCTGCGCAGTCTCGGTCACGCCGGCATCGATGCCGAAGTCGAGATTGCCGAAAGCCAATTGCGATACCAGGCCGCTGTTGCCGATGCTCCGCAACTCCGCATATCCCCTGACCGTTTCGATGAGAGCGATGATCCGGCAGGACTGGTCCAGCAATCCGACCAGGCGATTGAGCGATCCGGGCTCGGCCTTCGGCAACATCAGCTTGGTCACACCGGCGCGGCGGACCATGTCCATGTCGGCAGCGAAGAACGGGCTATCCGCGCCATTCACGCGCACGATGGCACCATTCCGCCCCGCCCATTGCGCGATGGCACCGCGCGCCGTCCCCTTGTCGGCCGGCGCCACCGCGTCCTCGAGATCAAGGATGATTTGGTGGGCGCCGGACGCGACAGCTTTGTCGAAACGCTCGGGCCGGTTGGCGGGCACAAACAGGAAAGAGCGGGATAAAGCGCTGGACATTCGACACCAACCTCAATTATGCATTATGCATTATCGTTTGTATTTCTATCCTCCCTGGAAGACCGCGTCTATGGTAGTCGCGGGCAAATCAGGCGGGGGCAGCGGCATCCAATGGAATATCGGACGAAAGAGGAGCAGGTCGCCGACTATCTCCGCGAGGGCATCATCTCGGGGCGGCTGCCGCGTGGCGCCCGGCTGAAGCAGACCGAAATCGCGCAGGAGCTCAAGATCAGCATCACGCCGGTTCGCGAGGCGCTGAAGCTGCTCGAGGCGGAAGGCTATCTCGCGAGCGACTCCTACCGCGGCGCGACCGTGGCGCCGTTCGACGTCGAGGCTTCCACCGAGATCCTGAAGCTCCGCATCACGCTCGAGACCCAGCTGGTCGAAAGTGCGGTGCGCAACATCACCGCCGAGGAGATCTCGGAGTTGCGCGAGCTGGCGCGGCAATTCGAGGAGGCTGCGCTCGCCGATGACAGCACGTCCGCGCGCGGCATCAACTATCGCTTCCATCGCCGCATGTACGACTTCGCGCGGCTGCCGAAGACGCTGCATTTCGTGCAGGTGTTGTGGGCGCAATATCCGTTCGACGTCATCAACCGCATCGGCGGCCGGGCGCTCCGCGCCGCCAGGGAGCACAACGACCTCCTGAAGAACGTGATCGAGGGCGACGCCGTAAGCGCCATGCTGACGATGCGGCAGCACATCGAGACCGGCTGGACCGAGCTGCGCAACAGCATGCCGGCAAGGTCCGAAAATCCCGTCAAATCCAAGAGTCCTGAGAACAAGAGTCCTGAGAACAAGAGTCCTGAGAACAAGAGCTCTGAGAAGGAGACGCTATGAAACCAATGCTGCTCGTGATGGACATGCTGAACGACCTCGTCCACGAGAACGGCGCGGGGGCCAAGACCTACGTTCCGCTGATGAAAGAGCGTGACGTGCTCGGCCGCACCAGGGCGGTGATCGCGAAAGCGCGCACGGCCGGCGTGCTGATCGGCTATGTCCGCGTCGGATTCTCGCCCGACTATCAGGAGTGCCCGCCCAATTCGCCGATCTTCTCGCGCGCCAAAGGCGCCGGCCTGTTCAAGCTCGGCACCTGGGGCACCGAGGTGCATCCCGATCTCAAGCCGGAGACCGGCGATTGCGACATCGTCAAGCATCGGGTCAGCCCGTTCTACGGGACGTCGCTGGAGCCGATCCTGCGCGCCCAGGGCGTGACCGACCTGATCCTGACCGGCGTCTCCACCAACGGCGTGGTGCACACCGGCGCCCGTGAAGCGCACGACCGCGACTATGCCTGCACGGTGCTGGAAGACTGCTGCGCCGGCGGAACAACCGACGAGCACGACAGCGCGCTGCGCTGCCTCGCCCGCTTCGCCGCCATCAAGACCAGCGCGGATGTGAACTTCGGGTAAGCCACCCTCGCCCGCTCCTCGCGAGGCGAAGAAGCTACGTCCCCAGCCAGCGCGGATTGATCGCCTGCTGGTAGGTGACGCCGCGCACGGCGTCGCTGAATTTCAGCTCGAACTCGATGTTGTGCGCGAACTGCTGCTCCGACAGCGTCGGCGGCACCGAAACGGTCATGCGCTGGTCCGACACCGTGCGCTTGATCAGTGCCACGTCGGTCTGCTGAAAATAGCGATCGTGCAACACCTGGCCGGCCGCATCGGGATCGTTGCGGATCAACTCCGATCCCCTGGTCATGCCACGAACGAGCGATGCAACCACATCCGGGTTCTTGTCGAGGAAATCCGGCCGGCCGCACAGCACGGTGTAGAGAAAGTTCTCGATGCCGGGCACTTCGCCGTGCGACGGGCGCGCGGCCCAGACCGCAAGGCCATCCTCCACCGCCTGGTTGTTGGCAGGCGCCGTGGTGTTGAAGCCGTCGATCTGGCCGGAGCGCAGCGCCAGATACATCTTGTCGAGCTTGACCACTGTAAGGCTGACATCCTTCTCGGGATCGAGCCCACCGAGCGACAACAGGTAGCGCCAGATCTTGTCGGTGCCGCTGCCGCGACCGGAGATCGCAAGCGTCAGGCCCTTCATGCGGGCCATGCGCTCCTTCAGCGGCATCTCCGGGGCAAGACCGATCTTCTCCGCCGTTTTCCGGCTGACGACGGCATCGCTCGCATATTGCGACATCAGTGGCGCGAAGGTGTTGATCTTCTGGCCCTTGGCAACCGCCAGGATCGCGTCGCTCATGACGAGACCGGCGACGTCGACGCTGCCACCGAGGATCGCCGCCATGCTGTTGGTGCCGCTGCCGGTATCGATCAGGGAGACGTCGAGGCCGGCATCCTTCATGAAGCCCGCCGCTGTCGCCACCAAGAGCGGCAGATAGGCGAATGTGTAGCCGCCGATCGCGATCGTGACCGGCTTGCCGCCCGCACCTTGCGCCAGGCCTCGTGTGACTGAGCCGGCCAGCGCGCCTCCGGCCATACCGCCCAGCATCGTCCGACGTGTGATCATGGTCTCCTCCCATTATTCTTGTTTTGGCAAAGGCTCCTCAGCGCCAGCGGAAGATCCAGCTCTCCAGCCGTCCGAGCGCTTCGTTCAGCAGCGTGGTGACGACCATCAGTGCAAACAGCGCGGCGAACACACCGGCGGTGTCGAGCTGCCCCGCCGAGTTCTGCGTGAGGTAGCCAATGCCGGCATTGGAGGCCATCATCTCGGCCGCAACCGCGCCAACGAAGCCGTAGGGCAGGCCGAGCTTCAGGCCGGTGAACAGCCAGGGCAATGCCGACGGAAAGATCACCATGCGCTGGACCGCAAATTTGCCGCCGCCCATGGTGCGGAGCGCATCGACCATTTTGTGATCGACTTCCCGCACGCCGCGCAAGGTCGAGAAGAACACCAGGAAGAAGACGCTGATCGCGGCCAGCACGATCTTGGGCGCGAGCCCGATGCCGAACCACATGATGAAGAGCGGCGCGAGCGCGACCTTCGGCACGCCGTACACTGCCGTGACGAACGGATCGACCGTGCGATGCAGGGTGTCGCTCGCCCCGATCAGCAATGCGAACAGGACGCCTGCGGTCGCGCCCAGCACGAAGCCGGCGGCGGTTTCCTTGAAGGTGATCATCAGGTGATAGGCGAGCTGGCCGCTCGCGGTCCATGCCACCAGCGTCTTGAACACGGCGGCCGGGCTGCTCACCCAGAACGGATCGAGCAGCGGGCCTGACGCGGCCTGCCAGGCCGTCAACATCGCAACCACTGAGATCGCGCGATAGAGCCACACGCGGCTGGATAGGCTCAGGGCCGGTTCGGCCTGCGTCTCGGACAACACTTGCGTGCTCATGAGGGTCGCCTCGCCGGTGCTTCGAGGGCGGCCCAGAGCCGCCGGTAATGCTCTTCGAATGCTGGATGGAAGCGCACCTCGTGCACCTCGCGCGGCCTCGGAATGGCGATCGGCTCGTCGAGCCTGATCTGGCAGGGGCGTGACGAAAACACCAGGACACGATCGGCAAGCGTGATCGCTTCGACGATGTCGTGGGTCACGAACACCACCGTCTTGCGTCGCGCCGACCACAGCTTCAAAAGCTCGGCCTGGAGCACCAGCTTGAGCTGGGCGTCGAGCGGCCCGAACGGCTCGTCCATCAGCAGCACCGGCGGATCGTAGATCAGCGTGCGCGCCAGCATGGCGCGCTTGCGCATGCCGCCGGAGAGTTGGCTCGGATAATGCCGCTCAAAGCCCTCGAGGCCGACCTGCGCAATGAGGTCGCGCACGCGCAGGGCGGTCTCCGTGCGATCGATGTTGCGCAGCTCCAGCGGGACCGCGATGTTCTGCTCCACTGTCCGCCACGGCAGCAGGCTGTCATGCTGCGTCAGATAACCGATTCCCGTATTGACGGCCGCAACCGGCGCGCCCTGACACAAGACCGAACCTGCGGTCGGCTGATCGAGGCCGGCAAGCAAATTCAGGACCGTCGACTTTCCGGATCCACTCGGGCCGACGATGGCGAGAAATTCGCCGTTCTGAAGCGAGAAGTTCAGTCCGCTCAAGACGTCGACCCGGCCATTGCGCGAGCTGAAGGTCTTGCCGACGCCGCGCAACTCGACCGCGGGCGCGCACCGCGCCTCGCAATCTTGCGCAGGGACAACAGACAGGTGCGCCGATCTCATCTCCTTGACCTCCCCTGCACTCTTCTTGTGACCAATCCCGCTCCGGGAGCGGGCCGTTAGGTCGTTGCGGCTGCGCGCATCGCGAGCGCGCCCTCGGGGCCGCTGGCCCAGAGATCGAGCGCATTCGCATCGCCCTTCCCTTCCAGCTTGAACGCCGAGCTGACGAACAGCGGCGAGACGCCCCTGAATTCGAACGATCTGAGCGGCTTGCCGGCGTGCCGTTCCACAAAGCCTTGCAGCAGCGTCGCCGTCAGGGGCCCATGCACGACGAGATCGGGATAGTTTTCCTCGTCACGTGCGTAGGCCTGGTCGTAGTGGATGCGATGCCCGTTCGAGGTCAGCGACGAATAGCGGAACAGCAGCACGGTGTCGGGCCGGAACGTCTCGGACCATGCCGCACCCTGTGGAGCGGCAGCGGCCACAGGCGCAGGCGATCCCGGCGCTGCCGCCTCGCGATAGACAATGTCCTGTTCCTCGGTGATGCACACGGCGCCATTGCAGGCAATGCTGTGGCTGACAGTCACGAACACCAGCCTTCCAGCGCGGCCCGATTTGGCTTCGACCTTGAGAATGGTGCTTTCGCGCACGCCCTCCGCCCCGATCGTCAACGGCTTGTGGTAGGTGAGCCGCCCACCGGCCCACATGCGGCGCGGCAGCGACACCGGCGGCAGAAAGCCGCCGCGTTTGGGATGCCCGTCCGTTCCGAGCTCGTGTCGCGGCACGAAGCGGTTGAAGAAGATCCAGTGCCATCCCGGCGGCAGCGACGCACCCGCCGCGTGATGTCCCTCGATACCGAGCGTGGCACCGAGCGCGGCGACACGATCCGGTGCGATCAGCTCCCGGATCGTCTCCTTGCGGCCGACCCAGGCCTGCAAGTCTTCTCCGGCCAGCGCTTCGCTCTCGCTCATGACGGCACTCCACTTCAAGCGGTCAGTAAATCACCTGCTGATCCATCAGGCTCTGGCGCTCCTCACGGCTCAGACCGAGCAGCTCACCGAACACGTAGTCCTCGTTTTCGCCAAGCCGCGGTGTGCCCCGCGTCATGCCGACGTCGGACTTCGAGAAACGGATCGGCGCCTTCAGCGCGGCGCGCTTGTGGCCGGTCATATCCTCGACCTCGACGATGGTTCCGCGCTCGCGCAGATGCCGGTCGTGCGCAATGTCTTCCATGTTGCAGGAGACATGTGCGGCGATCCCGGCAGCCTGAAGCAGTCGCTCCGCCGCGCCGGCCTCGCAGGTCATCGTCCAATGCTCGATTTCGCCGTACAGCGCCCGCCTATATTCGTGCCGGCTTGCTGCGCTCTGAAACCGCGGATCGGTCAGCAGATGCGGCGTATCCATCAACCTCACCAGGGCCCGCCATTCGTCGTCGGTGCGCACCGCGATGGTCAACCAGCGATCTTCGTCGCGGGTCCGAAACACACCGTGCGGTGCCATCCGCGGATGATCATTACCTATCCGCACCGGGCTTCCTCCGGCCGCGGCAAACAGCAACGCCTCCCCGACCAGCGAGCAGGCAACCTCGCGCGCGCTGACATCGACATGTCCACCGCGCCCCGTGCGGCGCAGGCGGTACACCGCGGCCACCGCCACCATTGCCGCGTTCATGCCGACGCTATGATCCATCACGTGCCGCATCTCGACCGGCGGGCCGTCTTCGTAGCCCGTGAGATAGCCGAGCGCACCCCAGGCGCCGAACAACGGCGCGTAACCGGCGAAATGCGAATCCGGCCCGCGCTGGCCTGACGACGACACGGACACCATCACCACGGACGGCTTCAGCGCCGCCAGCGCGGCATAGCCGAGACCGAGCCGTTCCATCACGCCGGGCCGAAAACTCTCGCAGACAAGATCGCTTGCCCCGACCAGTTTCCTGGCCAGCGCACTGCCCCTGGCATCCTTCAGATTGATGCGCACCGAGAGCTTGTTGGCCGCAACCTGGTCGAAGCTCGCCGGCCCCATCCGGCCGTAGACGGGATGCGGCTTGCGGAAGATATCCGGGCGCGCCGCGCTCTCGACCTTGATGCACTCCGCGCCGAGCTGCGACAGGATGTGCGTGCAGAACGGTCCCGCCGCGTGGAGCGTGAAATCGGCGATGCGGACGCCGGCAAGCGGTTTCATGAGGCCTCCGCAGCGACGCGCAGGTGATCGCGTTGGTGACCGGCCGTGAGCAGGTGCTGATGTTCGCCGAGCCGCGGCGGTCCGGCTCTCAGGCGCAGTGCCGCGCCGTCGACATGGAACGGCGCCGACAGCACAGGCAGAGAACCGGCGCCCGCTATCTCCACGGGTTGGAACAACTCCCGCGCGCGCTCATGTGCGCCCGACAACACCTCGGCCGGGCTTGCATATTTCGCCATGGGGACGCCGAGCGCCTGGGCCCGCGCGACGACGTCCGCCGTCCGCTCTCCGAGCGCCCAGGCGCGAACGGCGCGGTTGATCTCGACACCGCGGCGACTGCGCTCCAGCGAGTCCGACAGCGCTGGATCGAGCATCCAGTCGGGACGGCCCATCAGTTCGACCAGGCCACGCCACTGCCGCTCTTCCAGCGTCAGCAGCTCGACATGGCCGTCGGCGCATTCGAGCACGCCGCCATATTTGAACGAGCGGGTGCGGCGGTGCTCCAGCGAGCCGTCACCGAACCGCTGGAGGGCGAAGGCGCCCACGGCGAGCGCCGCGTCCTGCACGGAGACGTCGACGCTCTCGCCGCCGCCGTGCTCACGGCCGATCAACGCGCACAGCGCCCCGAGCGCAGCCACCACGCCACCCTGGTATTCGGCGAAATGCCCGTAGACCTTCAGCGGTGGACGATCTGGAAAAAGTTCGGCGGCAAGGCCGTTGGGCAGCAGGAAGCCTTCGCCCGACGCATGGATCAGGTTGATCTCCTCGGCCTGCCAATCAGCCTTCGGCCCGACCGCGCCGAACGGCAGCACCGAGACGTCGATCAAATTCGGATGGCACGCCCTGAGAGTCCGCTCGTCGACTTCGAGGCTCGCACGTTCGTCGGCCCGCAGGTCGTGGACGAGGACATCGGCCGCGGCCAGCAGGGCCGACAGCCCCGCGCGCCCGCCCGGCGTCCCGGAATCGCAGATGACACTTTTCTTCCCCGCGGCCAGGAATGCGAACAGGGCGCTGGCTTCACCCGCCGGCGGAAGAAATGGCGGTTCGCGACGAAGCGGGTTGCCGTCCGGCGGCTCGACGAGAACCGTCTCGGCGCCAAGGGTCGAGAGCAAACGGCCGGCGTAGCCCGCCGCAACCCCGCGCGAGATCTCGACGACAGTCACTCCGGCGAGCAACGGCGCAACGGCCCCGTCCATCATGGCAACGCTTCCCCTTGTTGTTATTGGCCGGCGTTTTCGAGAGCATGATGCGAAACCGCGCATCATGCTCCCGGGACGTTGTTCACGTCCGCGCTAGCGGATCGTCGGCAGTTCCAGATCGAGGGTCGATCCATCGAAGAACACGCGGTTCTCGACGTTGCGCGACGGCAGCATCACGGTGGCAAGGCCCGGCGTGGTCAATTCTCCGCGCTGGTTTTCGCCCCAGATCTCCAGGTCGACCAGCGCGAAGCCGTCCTTGACGTACTTCTTGCTGACCTTGCCCTTGCACCAGGTGGAATCGCCCATGGTGTTGAAGCGCCGCATCTCGGTGCGCACGCGCTTCAGGAAGGCCGCATCGCCCATCCAGTTCGTGACGAGGCTGGCGAGCCAGGAGGAGCGCTGCGGGCCGTAATCATAGGTGCCGGGAACGCCGACTTCCTTGGCCACCGACTCGCGATGATGCCCGATGCCGGTATATTCGATGCCGCCGCCGGCTTCCGGATTGCGGAAGAAATGGCCGGGATGCTTGACCGCGGATTTCAGCACGATGCCGTGCGTGTGACCGCGACCGCAGCCGACCAGGAAGCCCATCGTGTCCATCAACGACAGGGGTCCGCGCACGATCGGCGGCAATTCGTCGCCGACATTGACGTCCTCGAAGTAGCGGACCGCGGTGCCGCGCATGCGTTCGTCTTCCTTCAGGATCGCCTCGTCGAGCGCGGCGAACTCGTCGGCGGTGTACTCATAGGGCTTGACGTCCTTGTACTTGCCGGCGTCGCGCGCGGCCTTGCGCTCGTGACGCGTGCAGGTCCCGAGCGCACGCGCGACGACGTCACCACGCTGATTGGAATAGGTCGCCTCGACATATTGCAGCACGAGGCGGCCGGAGAACTTGCTCTCCTTTTCCTCGATCCCGACGACGCGCTCGATCGCGGTGATGCGGTCGCCGGGACGGATGTGGCGGAACAGCTCCCAGTCGTTGCCGGCGTAGAAGCCGTGGACACCGGGCAGGCCCCAGCGGGTGCGGCCGATCCAGCCGAACGCCATCGGAAACATGGGGTGAGCGACATTGGTGCCGTAACGGCTCTGGCGGCCGTGCTCGGCATCGCGATACAGCGGGTTGAGATCGCCGATGCCGTTGCAGAAATTGCGGATGGTATCGTCGGTCGCATCCTGGAGATACGGCCCTTCAGGGCGAAGCTGAAGACCGATCATGCTGCGCGCCTGCGCGATCGCCTCGTCGGTGATCTTTCCTTCCGCCGGCGCGTGACCGACCTCTTTTTCTTTTTCCATGACGTCTGCCATCGTGGTCTCCATTCCCTGTCTGAGTTGAGTTTTGCTAGGCTGCGGGTTTCATGGCGCGGGCCAGCGCCGAGGCGGCCGCGGCGGGAAGACCGTCGAGATCGCGCGCGATCACCACGCCGGCGCGATCGAGTGCCTCGACCTTGGCGCCCCAGCTCTCGGCGTAGGAGCCGATCATCGCGGCGGCATGTCCCATCTTCTTGCCGGCCGGCGCGGTCCGGCCGACCAGCAGCGCCGCAGCCGGCTTTGCGTCCGGTCGCTTTGCATATTCGGCGAGCGCGTATTCTTCCGAGCCGCCGATCTCGCCGAGATAGATGATGGCGCGTGTCTCCGAATCATCGTGGAACAGCGCGATCGCCTCGGCGGCATTGACGCCGCGCACGGGATCGCCGCCGATGCCGATGACGCTGGTCTGACCGAGGCCGGCCTGCGACAGTCGGAAGCAGGCCTCATAGGAGAGCGAGCCGCTGCGCGAGATCACGCCGATCGGGCCGGGCGCGTAGCAGAATGAGGGCATGAAGCCGAGCTTG
The DNA here is from genome assembly GCF_000282615.1 of Bradyrhizobium sp. YR681. GTDB lineage: Bacteria > Pseudomonadota > Alphaproteobacteria > Rhizobiales > Xanthobacteraceae > Bradyrhizobium. The sequence goes on from NZ_AKIY01000328.1 coordinate 91,131, forward strand.
GCCTTGCCGGGCGAAATCAGGCCGGGCGAGTTCGGTCCGACCAGATGCGCGCTATGCTCGATCGCGGCCGCACGCATCTCCATCGCGTCCAGCACTGGCAGGCCGTCGCCGGGATAGGCAATCAGCGGACAGCCGGCCTCGATCGTCTCCAGCACCGCGTCGAGTGCGACCATGGCCGGAACATAGATCAGCGCCGCATTGGCGTGCGTTTCCCTCATCGCGGCGGCGACGCTCGAAAACACCGGTATGCCCTCGACGGACTGGCCGCCGCGCCCCGGCGCCACGCCGGCGACGACCCGCGTGTGGCTCTGCGCGAGATCCTTGACCGAGAACGTCCCGAACTTGCCGGTAATACCGACGATCAACAGGCGCGCGTCGGCGTCGAGGAGAATGCTCATGACCGCGTTCCCGCAACCTTCTTCACGATGTCGGCGACGGCGATCTCCAGCGTCGCATGGTTCCGGTGGCCGGCCTCGCCGAGAATGGTCGTCGCCAGATCGCTGCGCGTGCCGTTGAGGCGGAGCGTCACCGGCTTCGAGGAAACTCGCTTCGCCAGAAGCTCGACGAGGGTCTTGGCCACACGATCGGTATGCAGCCCGCCGCCGAACATGCTGACCAAAATGCCCTTCACGTTCGGCGCGCGATCCAGCAGATCGAAGGCAAGCCCGAATCCCGCCGGCGTCGGATTTCCGCTCACGTCGAGGAAGCAGGCCGGCTGCGCGCCGGCGCCGTCGATCGCGTCCATCGCGGCCATCGTCATGCCGGCGCCGCCGGAGATCAGGCCGATCTCGCCATCGAGCCAGACCAGCATCAGATTGGCCTCTTCGCACAGCCTGATCTCGCGCGCGGCCTTGTCGCGCGCAGCCGCAATGGTCGCAGCGGTCGCCGTCTTGCGGAAGGCGGCCGCTTCGTCGAGGACGATCTTGGCGTCCGCCGCGATCAACGCGCCATCGCTGGAGACGACCAGCGGATTGATCTCGACCGTCGTGCATTCGTTGGCCTGCGCGACCTCGAGCAGGCGCCTCGCCGTGGAAATCACGCGTTCGCGCACCTTGGCATCGCTCTCGACCGGTTCGAGCAGCGCGCGAAGCACATGGGCGCGGAAATTGCGGGCGAGCCCGACGGGATAGCTCAACGGCGGCGGGCCATCCTCGATATTGATGCCGCCGCGCGGCGAATAGAGCACGTTGAAGCCGCCGACGCGGCTGTCGATCGCGACCGCCAGATACAGTTCGCGCGCGATGTCGAGCCAGCTCTCGACCAGCACCGAGGACGGCGCCTCGCCGCCGAACCGCATCGCCATGATCGCGCCGAAAGCTTGCTCGAGCTCGGCGCCGGAGCCGGCTTTTCGGATTCCCCCCGCCTTGCCGCGACCGCCGGCGGCCACCTGGGCTTTCACGGCAACGGGCAGCGCGATGCGACAGGCCCTGACCTCGTCGAGCGAGCTCAATTCCTGACTTGATGGCGTGGCGATGGCGGCGGCTTGCAGGAGCGCCTTGCCTTGCGCTTCGGTGATCAACATAAATGCATAATGCATTATCAAAGGGATGAGTCAATCTCCTCGCTTCGTGCGGCTACCGCTATTCGAGGTCAATTTCAGCGAATATCGATGGAAATTTGCCTTTGGTGTCCGAATTCAGCGCTCTCGACTAACAGGATAATGCATTTTTTTACCGCGGCGTCCGTCGACCGGATGCCCCGGCGCCCGAAAAATCATTAAGCAGGATCGGGCAAAACCTGGCCGCTTTGGGAAAGACGCCGGATCGGCATCGCGCCTAACACCTGCCCGCACGCGCGAGAAAGTCCGCCATGTCCGAGAGCCCGAAAGGCACCGCAACGCCCGCCTCCATCGTCGACGCGCTCAAAGCGGTTGCCGGCAATCCGCCAAAGGTGCGCGCGAGCTTCGCCAAAGGCTGGTGCGTTCGCGGCACCTACGCCCCGTCGGATCGGGCGGCGGAAGTGACGAAATCGCAGAGCTTCACAAGACCATCGCGTGTGCTGGCGCGCTTTGCGGTGGGCGGCGGCAACCCTGACGTGGCCGACACCAACAATCTGGTGCTGCGCGGTTTCAGCTTCAAGCTCGGCGAGGAGGATCATCGATCCGATATTCTCGTGGAGAGCGCGCCGGTGCATTTCGCGCGAACGCTCGACCAGATGCAGGCCTTCCTCGAAGCGCGCATCCCCGGGCCGGATGGCAAGCCTGATATCGCGAAGGTCAAGGCGTTTTCCGCAGCCAATCCCGAAACGCTCAATCAGGCGAACTACATCGCCGCGCGTCCGCTGCCCGGAAGCTTAGCCGGCACGACCTATTGGGGCGTGCATGCCTTCCCGGCAACGAACGAGCAAGGTGAGACGCGCTTCATCAAGTTCAAGATCGTCCCGGCCGGCGGCGAGATTACGCTGGGCGAGAACGAAGCGAAGGGCCAGCCGGCCAACTTCCTGCACGGCGAGCTGAGCCGGCGGATCACCGCGGGCCATGTCCGCTTCAACGTGATGGCCCTGCTCGATCGCCCCGGCGATCCCACCATGGACGTGACCACGCGCTGGCCGGACGAGGACAGCCGCGAACAGGTGCGCCTCGGCACGATCGTGATTACCGGCTTCGAGCCCGACCAGGCCTGCGACGCCTCCATCTTCAACCCGGCCAATCTCGCCGACGGCATCGGTCACCCGCCCGACGAGATCTTTGCTGCGCGCCGCGCCGCCTACACCATCTCACTCGCCAAGCGCCGCTAGAAATGCAACCGCCGAGGCTTAGGCGCAGCGGCTCGATGCGCCGAGCGCCTCGCGGCGCCAGACGGCCGGGCTGACGCCGACGACCGAGGAAAACACCCGCGTGAAGTGGCTCTGGTTGGCGAAGCCGGCCGACATCGCGATCTCCGATAGCGGCAAATCGCGGACGCTCATCAACTGCTTGGCGGCCTTTACGCGCTGATGCAGCAGCCATTGGTGCGGCGGCAGGCCGACGGAGATGCGGAACGCGCGCGAGAAGTGGCTGACCGAGAGGTCGAGCTCGGCCGCGACTTTTTGCAGCGAGAGCTTCCCGCCGAGATCCGACTCCAGCCGTTCGCAGGCGCGCTTGGCCTGCCATGGCGCAAGACCTCCCCGCGCGGGAGCGGATGCACGCTGAAGCCCGCCATAGCTCTGGGCGACATGAGCGGTGAGCCCGAGCATCATGTGGTCGATGAAGAGCTGGTTGGCCTCGTTCGGCCTGCGCAGCCCCTCCTGCAACGACGCACCGATGTGACGAATGATTTCGTCGTCATGGCCGACGCCGGTCCGGCAGTCGAGCTCGTCGATCTGCGGCGCGTTGCTCTGTTCGGCGATGCTGTCGAGGGCCGAACGCGGAATGTAGAAGAACAGCGAGTGGAACGGCTTGTCGATCACGTAGCGCGGATCACGCTTGAGGTCGTAGAGATAGGTCGCCCCCGCGCGAACGTCCGCCTTCATGACCGATTTGCCACTCTCCCAGAGCTCGCAGTCCGGGTAGTCGTGCAGCTTCAGGCTGACGAGAAAGGCATCTTCAGCGGCCAGCGAACCGGACAGGCCGGGCACCGGGTGGTCGTTGCGGGTTTCGGTGACCGCGAGTTCGGCACTGCGCAGCGAACGGGCGACCAGCGCGGGCGGCGCATCCTCCAACCGCAGGAATTGCCCGAGCCTCTGTCCGTAGGCGCCTGCCTGTGTCATCCGGATAGTCCTTCTGTGGAAGCTGACGTGCAGGCCACAGTGTCCCGCAGATTGCAGGACGCATTATCGGACATCCGCCGATATCTGTCCACGCGCGCTCACGCGAAGGTCATCACGCATTTTCACAAATGCACGAACAATGCCGCAATTTCCCGTGCCGGCCTGGTATCGCTAGAACGAGGTGCCACCTCCGAACCTGAACTCCTGGACGTTGTCATATTTGCCCTTCGTCAGCGGCACGGCATAGTCGAAGCGCAGCGGCCCGAACGGGGAGGCCCAGATCAGGCCGACGCCGACCGACGAGCGCACCACGTTGCCGTCGTCATATTGCAGTCCGCAGGTCGGACAAGCCTTGGTGTTGACCTCACCCGTGGCCGCCCACGAGGTTGGCCCCTGGTAGCCCCAGAGCGAGCCGGCGTCGGCGTAGACCGCGCCCTTCAGGCCAACCTCCTTGGGCAGGAACCAGAACGGCATCTGCAACTCCATCGACGCGCCCCAATATTTGGTGCCGCCGAGCGAATCGCCGGTCGAACCGTAATTGAGGTAGGTGATGTCGCGCGGACCGATGCCGTTCGAGGCGAAGCCGCGCACGAGGTTAGGCCCCATCTGGAAATGGTCCAGCATGCGCAGATCGTCGTTGCCGATCTTGTTGAGGATGCCGCTCTGAAGGTGGATCACGCTGACGATCTCGGACACCAGCGGGGTGTAGTACTTGGTGTCCATCGCGGTCTTCAGATAAGTGACGTTGCCGCCGACGCCGGCGAAATCCTGCTTGAAGTCGACCAGCAGACCGTCGGTGGGGTTCTTGTTGTTGTCGAGCGTGTTGTAGTTCAGCGTGTAGCCGATCGCCGAGGTCCAGGTCGCGCCGCTCGCCAGCTCCTTCCGAACCGGCAGGCTGGATTCGCCGTCGCCATAGCAGCCGTAGCCATAGACCCCTGAGCTCGTGGAATTGGTCGGGTCCACACCGCCCAGCACGCTCTGAACGTAGGCAGGCGTCGGGTTGAAGGCCAGCGATGCGTTAGACGCGTTGTTGTTGCAGTTGTTGTAGGCGCTGGCGAGCGTGATGCTCTGCTGATAGAGCGAATAGCGCAGCTGCAGCGACAGATCCTCGCGCAGCGCAAAGCCCAAGCGCGGGGAGAAGCCCAGCGTCGTCACGCCGTAGCTCGTATAGCTGTTCGACTTCTGCTGCTTCCAATAGGTGTCGAACCCGAGCGCCAACCGGTAGTCGAGCAAGTAAGGCTCGACGAAAGACAGCGAGATGCCGCGCGAATACTGCCCGTAGCTCACCGACGCCTTGGCATAAAGGCCTCGGCCCAGCAGGTTGCGCTCGGAGACCGAGACTTCCGCCAACGCGCCATCGCTGGTGGAGTAACCGCCCGAGATCGAGAAGTCGCCGGTCGACTTCTCTTCCATGTCGACGATCAGGATGACCCGATCGCTCGAGGAACCGGGCTCCGTCACGATCTTCACGCTCTTGAAGTAGTCGAGGTTCTTCAACCGCCGCTCGGCCCTGTCGACCAGCGCGCGGTTGTAGGCATCGCCTTCCGAGATGTCGAATTCGCGGCGAATCACGTAGTCGCGCGTGCGGGTGTTGCCGCGCAGATTGATGCGCTCGATATAGGTGCGCGGCCCCTCGTCGACGTTGAATACCACCGACACGGTGTGCGACTCGAAATTGCGGTCGCCGCTCGGCCGTACCACGGCAAAGGCGTAACCGCGGCGCGAGGCCTCGATCTGCATCTCCTCGACCGACTTCTCGACCGCCTCCACGTTGTAGAGCGAACCGACACCGACACGCGAATAGGAGCGCATCGAGCCCGCGTCGAAATTGGCAATGCCGGAGCGGAAGTCGACCGAACCAACGCGGTATTGCTGACCCTCCTCGATCTTGAAGGTGACGAGGAAGCCCTTCTTGTCCGGATCGTATTCGGTGAGCGCGGCCACGACCTGGACGTCGGCGAACCCGTTCTTGAGGTAGAAGCGGCGGATCAGGTCGCGGTCGGCCTCGACGCGGTCGGGGTCGTAGATGTCGTTGTTGCCGAGGAAGCTCAGCAAATTGCTCTCATGGGTCTTGATGATGTCGCGCAGGCGCGCGGCCGAGTAGGCGCTGTTGCCGATGAACTCGACCGACTTGACCGAGGTTTTGGCGCCCTCCTCGACCGTGAAGATCAGATCGACGCGGCTGCTCGGCTGCTCGATGATTTCGGGCGTAACGCGCACATCGTAGCGGCCGGACCGGCGATAGATCTCGGCGATGCGCAACGTGTCGGACTGCACCAGCGCCCGCGAGAAGGTCCCGCGCGGCTTGGACTGGATCTCGGCCGAGAGCTGCTCGTCCTTAATCTTCTTGTTGCCCTCGAAGGCGATGCGGCCGATCACGGCATTTTCCACCACCGACACCACGATGCGGCCGCCGGCCTGGTTGATCTTCACGTCCTGAAACAGGCCGGTCCCGATCAGCGCCTTGAGACCCTCATCGATCGCGGGCTGATCGAGGCGCCCGCCGGGGCCGGGCCTGAAATAGGAGCGGACCGTCTCGGCCTCGACGCGGCGATTGCCCTCGACGACGATCGTCTCCACGACTTGCGCGGCCGCCGGCTGCGACAGCAGCACGACGGGAACTGAACTCGCAATCAATACGCCGCTCATCACCACCGCGATCAGCCAGGCCCGCAAAACCGACATTCCACACCTCAAGAGCACCTGACTGCTCTGAAACGAAACGGCTGTGGCCGAGGTGTGGCTTTGATATTGCTGTACTGTTTCCGGTCGTTCAATTTGATTGGCCGGTCAACCGCCGAGCATGTCGATCGCGACGACCGCGCGGCCCGGCAGCGGCGACCGGCCCGCATTGAAGTCGCAGCCCATGCGATCCGTCCATGCCCGCGTTCAGCAACATTGCGCAACGGCCGGATTGTTTACAGGCGCTCGAGCCGGTGCGAGACGCCACGAGATCAGGAACTCGCATGGGGTACCCGCTGATGAACCCGATTGTCACGACCGGAACGCTGCTTGTCGCCCTCCTCGCTTCGACGCTCACCGCCCATGCCGCCACGGCCGGCAAGCGCGATCCGTCGCGGACGACGCAGCATTCCGTCTATGAGTACGGTCCTCGCGGCCCCAACCGCTCCTACCAGTCCGGACCGCACACCCGCCTCTATGTCAGCAAGCGCTCCTGGCTCGACGGAGGAACCGAACTGCTTCCCGGCGAGCGCAAGTTCACCGACTATGCCCTGCCGCCCGGCGCCTCCTTCGCACGCGGCAACAGCGACCGGCCGCTCGATCGCCAGCCGCTGAGCACCGATTCCGATCTCGGCGGATTCGCACAGAGAATTCCGATCTCCTGGTGACGGGCTCGCGGCGCGCCGGTCGATCGATCCGACGAGCAGCACGGCCCGCAACGCGCCGCCGCACCCGGCGACAATCCGTCGATCGGAACGCCACGATCGCCAGCGAGCAGAGACGATTTCCGCGTGCGCGCATCTGCCGCACGCGACCTCACGTTTGCAAGCGCGTCTCGAATCATTCCAGGATCGCTCTCCACACGTTCGAGCAATTCTATTCTGCGCCAGTGGAATTCGAGACGCATCACCCATAGAAGTCCGCATCGTTCGACGCGCGCCAGCACGCAGCTGGCCAGCGTTCGCGTGAATCGGTTGGACGAAATGGGGATCATCATCGGTGGGCGTTGCTTTGTCGGAGAGGAAACATCGTTGGTTCAGCACCGCAGCTGCGATCAACGCAACGATGTTCGGTTCGGTCGTATTGGTATCCGTTGAAATCCTGCCGTCCCAGGTATTGGCCCAGAGCAGCAATTTGCCACCGGTCACCGTCGAGGCGACGGACGCACCGAAGACGCGCAGACCAGCCGCGTCCAATCAGCGCACACGATCTCCTCGCGCGGCCTCGGCGAACCGGCGCGCCAATCCGGCAGCCGATCAAAATCGCGCTTCGCAGGCGGCCGGAGGCGCGGTCGCTGCGACAACCGGCTATGTCGCAACCACCGGCACCGCCGGCACCAAGACCAACACGCCGTTGATCGAAACGCCGCAGTCCCTCTCGGTGGTGACGAAGAAGGAGCTCGAGGATCGCAACGTCCAGACGCTCAAGGACGCCGTCAACTACACGCCCGGCGTCACGACCTCGGCCTTCGGGTACGATCCGCGCTTCGACAGTTTTTATATCCGCGGCTTCGACGCGACCTATACGGGCATCTATCGCGACGGCTTGCGTCAGGCAGGCGGCAATTTCGTCATTCCCAAGATCGAGCCCTACGGATTGGAGAGCGTGTCGATTCTCCGAGGTCCGGCCTCCGGCCTTTACGGCCTCGGCTCTCCCGGCGGCATCGTCGATGTCACGACAAAGCGGCCGACACAGACGCCGTTCGGCGAAGTGCAATTGCAGGCCGGGAATTACGATCGTTACCAGGGCGCCTTTGACGTCGGCGGTCCGGTGCCCGGCAGCGACCAATTGTACTACCGCCTGACCGGCTTGTTCCGCGACGCCAAGACCTGGTTTCCCGGCAATGACGACGACCGGGCCTATATCGCGCCGGCCCTGACCTGGAAGCCGAATCTTGATACGACATTCACGATCCTCGGCGAATATCAGACCAGCCGCACCGCCGCGAGCATCGGAAACGCGCGCACGGCCGATGGCAAGCTGACCAACATCTACTCGAACGACCCGGCGTTCAGCGCCATGGACCAGAAGCAATTTCGCATCGGCTACGCGTTCGAGCACAACGTCAACGACACCTGGACCGTGCGGCAGAACTTCCGATTCTATCAGGTCGGCGTGGACGCGAAGTACACGCAGATCGACTCGATCGACACTGCGACCCAGACCGCCTCGCGCTCCGCCTGGCGCATCGTGGACAATCTCAAGACCGCTACCCTCGACAACCAGGCCGAGGCCAAGTTCATGCTCGGCGCCGTCAAGAACACCGTCCTGTTCGGCGTCGACTACAGTCATTCCAAATACGACGACAAGATCGGGTACGGGCCGGCGCCCGATCTCAATCTTGCGACCATGAACTACGGCGCCCAGGCGATCGCCTCGCCGGCATTTTCGATCTTCACCAGCCAGTCGATCAACGAGGTCGGGGTCTATGCACAGGAGCAGGCCAGGCTCGGCGGTTTCATCCTGACGCTCAATGGCCGCCAGAGCTGGGTCTCGCAGAGCACGACAACGACGCTGGGCGGAACTCCGGAAACCTCGAAGCCCTCGGCCTTCACCGGCCGCGCGGGCCTGAGCTATCTGTTCGACAGCGGCATTGCGCCCTACGTCAGCTATGCCACGTCGTTCAGCCCGCAGACCGGCGTCGACGTCACCGGCGCCACGTTCAAGCCGACCACCGGCGAGCAGACCGAAGCGGGCATCAAATATCAGATGCCGAGTTTCCCGGTGCTGCTGACCGCCGCGGTGTTCGACATCAAGCAGGACAATGTCCTGCGCACCAATCCCGACGACATCGCATTCCAGGCGGCAACCGGACAGATCGAGTCCAAAGGACTGGAGCTCGAGGCCAAGCTGGCACTCAAGCCGGGCCTCGATCTCACCGCGGCCTACACTCATCTCAACGTCGTGATCACGCGGGGCAACGCCGATACGACCGGCAACGAATATTCCGGCATCCCCCGAAACTCGGTCGCGGCGTTCGGCAAATACACCTTCCAGTCCGGCTCGCCCGTCGAGGGGCTGGGATTGGGCCTTGGCGTGCGCTATATCGGCGCGAACTTCGGCAACGACCAGAATACGTTCGAAAATGCGGCGAAGACGTTGTTCGACGCCGTGATCGACTACGATTTGGGCAAGCTCGACCGGAATTTCCAGGGCGCCTATATGCGCGTGAACGCCACCAATCTGTTCGACGAGAAGTATGACACTTGCCAGTCCGGCTATTGTTACGCCGGCGAACGGCGCCAGGTGATCGGGACGCTGAGCTATCGGTGGTAAGCGGCATGGTCCACTCCCGTGTTCCGGGGGCGCTGCAAAGCGCAAGCGTTGCTGCGCGGCGTCCGGGGGACGAGGGCGGAGTGCGGCGCGACTCTGTCTCCACAGCGTCATTGCGAGCGCAGCGATGCAAATCCGGAGTCTTTCCGCGGAGGGATTCTGGATTGCTTCGCTGCGCTCGCAATGACGGCGTATGAGGCGGCAGCTTCGCTCTTCCAGCTTGCATGAGTTTGCAGACACAGCTTCTCGTCCTCGCGGCGCAATTCGCCCGAGCTTTGCTTCGTGACTCCACCCTCATAGCCAAGAGGGCGCAGGGAAGGCCGGGTGCTGACCTCGCACCCGCGGTCTGCTGCGCAAAAGGCACACGCAGAAAACCGCACAGCAGCATACAGGTGGTGCCAATCACTCGGCCTTCCCT
>NZ_AKIY01000329.1 GCF_000282615.1 Bradyrhizobium sp. YR681
CGGCAGCCGCCGAAATCGATCTCGCGGAATTCGCAGGACTTGCACGGCTCCTTCATCCAGCCGGTGCCGCGATAGCGGTTGAAGGCGTCGGAGTTCTGCCAGATCCAGGCGATCGAATGGTTCGAGCGCACGGATTCGAAATCGAGCCCGGTGATGCTCTCGGCGGCATGGCAGGGCAGCACCTTGCCGGCGGGCGAGATGTTGAAGAACTGCCGGCCCCAGCCGCCCATGCACTTCTTCGGCCGCAGTGCGTAATAATCCGGCACGACATAGTCGATCGCAAGCGTGCCCTTCAGTCGCTCGCGCGCCTCCTCGACCAGACGGGTGCACTCGTCGAGCTGCGCCACCGTCGGCATCAAGGCAGCGCGGTTCTTCAGCGCCCAGCCGTAATACTGGACGTTGGCGACCTCGAGCCGGTCGGCGTCGAGATCGACCGACATCTGGATGATGTCGGGTAGCTGATGCAGATTCTGCCGGTGCATCACCGCGTTGACGGTGAGCGGCAGCTCCAGCTCGCGCGTCCATTTCGCGACCTCGAGCTTCTTGCGATGGCCGTTTTTGTAGCCGGCGACGCGGTCAGCGAGGCCTTCCTCGACGCCCTGGAAAGAGATCTGCACATGGCAGAGCCCGGCATCCGCCAGCTCGCTCAGCCGCTCCCGCGTCAGCAGCACGGCCGAGGTGATCAGGTTGGTGTAGAGCCCGACGTCGCTGGCATGCTTGACTAGCTCGACGAGGTCTTTCCGCGCCGTCGGCTCGCCGCCGGAGAAATGCACCTGCAGCACGCCGATCTCGGCGAGCTCGCTCAGCACCTTCTTCCATTCATCCGTCGTCAGCTCCTTGCCGGAGCGATCGAGCTCGACCGGGTTGGAGCAATAGGGGCATTGCAGCGGGCAGCGATGGGTGATCTCGAGCAGCACCGCGAGCGGAATGCCAAAGGTCTCCGCGGTCGAGCGGCTCTTCTCCAGCACCGCGAGGCTGTCGCTGGCGTCAGGCGGGACGGTCGGGAGCACATCGCTCATGGCGTCTTCTCCCTGATCTCGGTGAGAAAGCCCTTGTCGGCGAGATCCTGCAGCATGACGATGACGTCGGCCAGGATCGCCTCGCGCGGCGCGGCGTATTTCGCCGCCAGCTGGTCGGCGACGTCGCCGACATTGCGCTTGCCGTCGCAGAGCTGCAAGACCTCGACCGCGATCTCGTCGGGCGCCAGCACGCGCTCCGGCGCCAGGATCACCCAGACTTTCCGCGTGTCGTCATATTTCAGCTTGGCGTGCCGCGGCAGCACGGGGCGGCTGGCCTCGCTGACGCTGATGTTCCGCGGCCCGGCCATTGCTCAACTCGCTTTGGGCACGAACGCGCCCGGCGGAATGTTGCCCTCGACATAGGCGTGCTGGAGCGCGTCGAGCTGCACCCACAGCACGTTGGTCTTGAAGATCAGCGCGTTGCACACAAGCGCGCGCTGCTCCGGTGTCGTCGCATGCGCCTTGACATAGTCGAGCGCGAAGCCGGCATCGCGCGGCGCCTGCGCCAGGCGGCGCTTGAAGTAGCTCATGATGTCAGGATTGACGAAGTCGTAGTGCTCCAGCATGCCGGAGATGCGCTCCTCGTGCAGGTTCGGCGCGAACAATTCGGTCAGCGAGGAGGCGATCGCCTCCAGCGGGCTCTTTTCGCGGCAGTAATGCACGTAAGCTTCGACCGCGAAGCGCGTCGCCGGCAAAATGCCTTCGGTCGATTCCACATAGGCCGGGTCGAGGCCGAGACCGCTGGTCAGCTTCAGCCAGCGCTCGATGCCGCCCTCGCTGCCGACGTCGCCGTCATGGTCCTCGATGCGGTGGCGCCATTCCAGCCGCGTGGCGCGGTCGCGGAAGCGCGAAATCACCACCGCGTCCTTGATCGGGATCGTGCTCTGGTAATAGTAGCGGTTCAGTGCCCAGGCCTGCACCTGGCCCTTGCTCAGCTTGCCGCCGTGCAAGAGCTTATGGAACGGATGCAGGCTGTGATAGCGCGTCGCGCCGATATGGCGCAGCGTCGCCTCAAGCTCGTCGGCCGAGTTGAGCCTGATGTCCTTGCCAACAGAGAGTGCGGTCATTCCAGTCAGTGACGCGGCATTCACAGCACGATCTCCGTTCCGTCCGTAGGTATCTGCCAGCCCGCGGCCTCGAGCGCTTGACGCTCGGGCGTATCGGGCCGCAGCGCCGGGTTCGAGTTATTGATATGCAGAAACATCTTCCTGTCGAGAGTGAGGTCGGCAAGGCGCGCGATCGCGCCATCGTGACCGGACATCGCGACATGGCCCATGCTCTTGCCGGTCTTGTGGCCGAGCCCGGCCCTGATCATCTCGTCGTCCTGCCAGACCGTGCCGTCGAAGAACACCAGCGAAGCGCCGTCGATCCTGGCCTTGAGCGCATCGGTCACCTCGGCGCAGGCGGCGATGAAGTAGAAGCATTTGCCGCTGGTCCTGTCGGTGATCTTCAGCCCCAGCGTATCGCCGTCGCCGCTCTCGCCACCGGGATGCGCCTTGCCTTCGAGATACCAGGCTGACTTGCCCGGCACCGCGAAGGGCAGCACCTCGAGGCCTGAGCGCGCGCCATTCGGCAGCCGCGGCTCAAAGGGCTCACCGATGCCGATCGGCTGGCGCCGCACGTTCTTCTCGTTGAGCACGTTGAAGATGCTGTTGCTGGCAAGGATCGCCAGCACCTTCTCATGCGCATAGACGGTGAAGGGCGAGCCCTCGCGCATCGACAGCAGGCCCGCCACCGCATCCACTTCGCTGTTGGTCAGGATCACGCCTGCAACAGGCGTATGGCGCAGCGCGCCTGCCTTCGGATGCAGTTGCGGCGTGGCGTTCAATTGCTGGCGAAGGTCGGGGGAGGCGTTGATCAGGAACCAGTGCTCGCCGTCGCCGCTGAAGGCGACCGAGGCCTGGGTTCTCTGGAGCTCATGGCCGTTTTCACGGGCTGCCCGGCAGCCTTCACACCCGCAATTCCATTGCGGGACTCCGCCGCCGGCCCCGGCGCCCAGGACGACGACGCGAAGCATGTTACGTCTCCTGGAGGCAATGTCGCGAGGTGGACCTCACGCCGACACAAATCCTGTCTTCCGGACATGCATCGTGACCGAAAGATCCACCTGCGCAGAACGCAAACTCACCAGCCGCTTACTTGCGGGTGGCGCTCACATACATGTTGATTTCCATGCCGCAGGGCACTTCGACGATCTTCGGGGCTTTCCAGGCCATTTTGGCTCTCCATTTCACGAATTCGGACGTATCCGCCCATGGGTTAAAGTAATGCGGGCGGAAAAGTTCGCTAGTGAAATCTTCCCGACAAAGCCATGTTGCGCCGCGAAATATGATGGTGGAACGTCAGTTCCGGTGACGCTGCCTTGCGCCTGGCGCATTCGGTCGCGAACCCTGTCCTGATAAAGCAGTTGTGAGTGCAGTGCAGCTTTCAATCCGGTACAGGCGACTTTAGCTGGAATTCGGTGATGCCCAGATATTTCTTCAACACCCGTATCGGCGATGAATTGATCGTGGACCCTGACGGCGAGGATCTGCGCAACCCCGATCGCGCCTGGGAAGTCGCCCGCCAGATGATCCTGGAGGTGCTGAAATCCGAGGGGACCCAGCCGGCCCTGCTCGAGGCTGTCATCGAGGTCACCGACGATGACGGGGAGATCGTGCTGGAATTCCCCTTCACCGAGGCCCTGCTGGACGTGCCGGACCAGTCCGCGACCAGGCATTGAGGCTTCAGCCCCGTCATTGCGAGCGTAGCGAAGCAATCCAGAATCCCTCCGCCGAGGCAGTCTGGATTGCTTCGTCGCAAGAACTCCTCGCAATGACGGAGAATGTGGCGCCACTCGGTGCCAAACCCGCCCTTCGCCCCTGCGAAATCCGCATGGCTTTGCTGCGTTCCCGGCGCTAAAAGACGCCGGTTACACGGAGTTCGTCATGCAAGACCTCTGGCGCCTGTCAGCCGCCGACCTCGCCACCCTCGTCAAATCCAGGAAAGTGTCCGCCCGGGAAGCGGCCAAGGCCGGTCTCGCCCGCCTGGACGCCGTCAATCCCCAGCTCAACGCCGTGATCGACCACCGGCCGGAGGACGTGCTCAGGCAGGCTGACGCCGTCGATGCCGCGATCGCGCGGGGCGAGGACCCCGGTGTGCTCGCCGGCGTCCCCGTTACCATCAAGGCCAATGTCGACCAGGAAGGCTTTGCCACCACCAACGGCCTCAAGCTCCAGCGCGATTTGATCGCGCGCGAGGACAATCCGGTGGTCGCCAATTTCCGCAAGGCCGGCGCGGTTCTCCTTGGGCGCACCAATTGCCCGGCCTTCTCCTACCGCTGGTTCACCACCAATCTGGTCCATGGCGACACCAAGAACCCCCGCGACGCCTCGCTGACCCCGGGCGGCTCGTCCGGCGGTGCCGGCTCGGCGGTCGCGGCCGGCATCGGCCACATCGCCCACGGCACCGACATCGCCGGCTCGATCCGCTATCCCGCCTATGCCTGCGGCGTGCACGGCCTGCGCCCGACGCTCGGCCGCATCCCCGCCTTCAACCCGGCACTGCCGGAGCGGCCGATCGGCCCGCAGATCATGGCGGTGTCCGGACCGCTGGCCCGCACCGTGAATGATTTGCGCATCTCGCTCGCCGCGATGGCCGCGCCTGACGCGCGCGATCCCTGGTACGTGCCGGCGCCGCTGGAAGGCCCGGCACGGCCGAAGCGCGCCGCGATCTGCCTCAATCCGGATGGGCTTGCCACCAAGCCTGAGGTGAAGGCCGCCGTGACCGATGCCGGCAAGCGCCTGGAGCGCGCCGGCTGGACCGTCGACATCATCGAGAACACGCCGCCGATGCGCGAGGCGGTCGAGTGGCAGCGAAAGCTCTGGCTCGGCGACGCCTATGAGGCGCAGCTGGAGATGGCCGAGCGCGAGGGCGATCCCGGCGCGCTGGCCTGCCTGCGCGGCAACCGCGCCAAGGTCACGCCGATGGACCAGGCGAATTACGCCAAGGCGCTGACCCGCCGCGCCACGCTGACCCGCGACTGGATGCTGTTCTTCGAAAAATATGCGGTGGTGCTGACGCCGGTCTCCGGCGAGCTGCCGTTCCCCGATCATCTCGACCGCAAGGACGCCGAATCCTTCGAGCGTGTTTGGGAGGCGCAGATGCCGCAGATCGCCACGCCCTTCATGGGCCTGCCGGGCCTCGTGGTCTCCACCGGTCTCGTCGGCAAGGCGCCGGTCGGCGTGCACATCGTCTCCGGCCGTTATCGCGAAGACCTCTGCCTGCTCGCAGGCGAAGCGATCGAGGCGGGCGGCGTGCCGCCGTCGCCGATCGATCCCGTGGGTTAGCGATGTCCGCGATCTACGACTTCAAGGCCAATTCGCTTGCCGGCGAGGAAGTGCCGATGAAACGTTTCGAGGGGCAGGTGCTGCTGATCGTCAACACCGCGAGCAAATGCGGCTTCACGCCGCAATATCGCGGCCTCGAGGATCTGCATCGCGATCTGTCGCCGCGCGGCTTCTCGGTGCTGGGCTTTCCCTGCAACCAGTTCGGCGCGCAGGAGCCGGGGCCGGCAGCTGAGATCCAGGCCTTCTGCTCCACCAACTACGACGTCACCTTCCCGTTGTTCGAGAAGATCGACGTCAACGGCGCCCACGCGCACCCCCTGTATGAGTACCTGAAACGCCAGCAATCCGGCCTGCTCGGCGCCTCCATCAAATGGAATTTCACCAAATTCCTGGTGGACCGTGCCGGCAAGGTGATCGCGCGCTACGCGCCGACCGCACGGCCGGAAGGATTGCGGAATCAAATCGAGACCCTGTTATGAGCGAGACAATCATGAGCGACGAATTCCCCGACCGCCTCTCGGTCGATCCGAACAGCCCCTATTACAACGCGGATATTCTGTCGCGCGATGTCGGCATCCGCTTCAAGGGCATCGAGAAGACCAATGTCGAGGAGTACTGCATCAGCGAAGGCTGGGTCCGCGTCACCGCCGGCAACGCCAAGGACCGCCACGGCAACCCGCTGACCATCAAGGTGCACGGCCCGGTCGAGCCGTATTTCAGGGATAAGAAGTAAGGGTAGGCACGCTCTCTTCCCGTCATTGCGAGCGCAGCGACTTGTCCGCCGAAGCTTTAGCGAAGGCGGAAGCAATCCAGAATCTCTCCGCGGCGACAGTCTGGATTGCTTCGTCGCAAGTGCTCCTCGCAATGACGGTGGGGCGAAAGCCTCGCAATCATCTTTTGGTTGTGGTATCGTGATCGCTCTCGTCAATTGAGCGTGACCATGAAGCAGCCCTGCGTGTACATGTTCGCCAATCGCCGCAACGGGACGATCTACACAGGCGTCACCTCGAACCCGCCACGCCGCGCGTTCGAGCATCGCGAAGGTCTGGTGAAGGGCTTCTCGTCGAAATACGGCTGCAAGCTTCTCGTCTGGTACGAGCTGCATGCCACAATGACGGACGCGATCACACGCGAGAAACAGATCAAGGGCGGCAGTCGGGCAAACAAGCTTGCGCTGATCGAGAGCGTCAATCCGGACTGGACAGATTTGTACGAGACGCTGATTTGACTTTGGCCCGGCTGCCGCCACATCCTCCGTCATTGCGAGCGCAGCGAAGCAATCCAGAATCCCTCCGCGGAGGTAGTCTGGATTGCTTCGTCGCAAGGGCTCCCCGCAATGACGGTGGAAA
>NZ_AKIY01000330.1 GCF_000282615.1 Bradyrhizobium sp. YR681
GGCCGCCGGCGGGCGCAGCCTCTTCGGAAGCCGCGGGGCCGGCGAGGACGCCGGAGATGGCGGCGGCGACCTCGTCGGAGGCGAGGATGCGCTTGACCAGCGGGCGGATCACCAGGAACAGCACGACCAGGCCGAGCAGCATCATCACGCCGAGCTCGACGAAGTACATGACGTCGTCCTTGGTGAACTGGAGCATGCCGAGGAAGCCGGAGGGTTCGGCGATCGGGGCGGTGGAGGGGGCATCGGCAAAGCGCAGATTGACGACCTCGACCTGGTCGCCGCGCTTCTGGTCGAAGCCGATCGCCGAGCGCACCAGGGTCGCGATGCGGTCGAGCTGCTCCTTGGTGCGGTCGGTGTAGGCGAGCTCGCCCTTGTCGTTCTTGGTGTAGATGCCGTCGACCAGCACCGCGACCGAGATGCGGTTGACCCGGCCGGCCTCGGTCACCTCGGTCTTGGTGGTGCGGGAGATCTCGTAATTGTTGGTCTCCTCGGTCTTCTTGCTCTGGTCCTTGGCCGCGACGCCGCTGTTCTGCTGGTTGCCGGGCAGCTCGTTGTTGACGGTGACCTGGCCGTTGTTGTCGGCGGTCATGCTGCTTTCTTCGCGGGTCTGGCTCGAGCGCAGCACGCGGCCCTCGGGATCGAACTTGTCCGAGGTCTGGGTGATCTTGTTGAAGTCGAAATCGGCGGAGAGCTGGACCCGGGCGCGGCCCGAGCCGACCACCGAGGAGACGATGTCCTCGACCTGCTTGCGAATCCGCTTCTCGAAGGCGGTGCGGCGCTCGTCGCCGACCGCCTGTTCCGGATCGGTGGCGGCGCCGTCTGCGAGCAGCGAGCCGGCCTCGTCCACGATCGAGACCCGCTGCGGCTTCAGTCCGTTGACGGCGGAGGCGACGAGGTGACGGATGGCGCGGATCTGCTGCGCTTCCAGCGCGCCGCGGACCCGGACCACGATCGAGGCCGACGGCTCCGGCGCCTCGCGCGAGAACAGCGGGCGCTCGGGCAGCACGAGATGGACGCGGGCGGCCTGGATGCGGTCGATGGCGCGGATGGTGCGGGCGAGTTCGCCTTCCAGCGCGCGCAGATGATTGATGTTCTGGACGAAGGAGGTGGTGCCGAGCGCGTCGGACTTGTCGAACACCTCGTAGCCGATGCCGCCGCCCTTGGGCAGGCCGCCCTCGGCGAGCTTCATCCGCAGCCGCGTGACCTTGTCCTTGGGCACCATGATGATGGTGCCCTCGTTGCGGATCTCGAACTGGATGCCCTGGCGTTCCAGGTCCTTGATAATGCTGGAGGAATCTTCCACCGAGAGATCGGTGAACAGCGTCGTCATCTGCGGCGTGGTGACCCGCATGATGACGAACGCGAAAAAGCCGATGAGCGCGGCGGTGACCGCGATCATCGCCCCGAAGCGGGCGGCGCCGATACCCTTTAAGAAGTCAGCCAGACCTTGCAAGCAACCGCCCCGAAGCTTCGACCGGCAACCGAGCGGTCGAGTGGGCAATTATTGCCTAGGTGATGGTTTCGATATGGTTAACGAAGGTTAAGAGCTCGGACAAAAGTCGCGCCAAAAGTAAACATCACAAAAATCGGCCTCGCAGGGCGAGGCCGATTTTCATCAAAAGCCGCAGTTTTCCGGATCGCTTACTGGCGATATTGCTGGATGCGGGTGGTGCGAAGACCCGCCAGACCGTGCTGGTCGATGGAAAACTGCCAGGAGAGGAATTCGTCGACCGTCAGGGTGTAACGGCTACAGGCCTCCTCGAGGGAGAGAAGTCCGCCACGCACAGCGGCGACGACTTCGGCCTTGCGGCGGATGACCCAGCGTTTGGTGCCGGGCGCGGGCAGATCTGCAATCGTCAGCGGACTGCCGTCCGGCCCGATGACGTATTTTACCCTCGGGCGATGGGGTTCTGTCATGGCGTACTCACAAACTCTCAACCACTGAACTCACTCAGGAACCCTACGCCCGGCGGCTTAAAAATCCGCTAAGCCTAAGGCTTCAATACAATTCTCGTTGAAACTTGCGGGAACGCGACCGGCCCGGAGGGCTGAAAGCGCATTTCAGCCGGCCAAGCGGGGCAGAACGTAAATACTTTACTAACAAACCGAGGCCTGAGCGCGATGCTGCAAAGCCCTCTACTGTCGTCCCGGGGCGCGCGGAGCGCGAGCCCGGGACCCATAACCCCAGGGAGCAGTTTGACGACGACTCGGGGTTACGGCTTCACGCGAAAACGACGTCCTGTGGCTATGGATCCCCGCGTTCGCGGGGATGACACCGAATGTGTAGCGGCCCGCGCGGGCCTCAATTGCTGCTGGTGGCGATGATGCTCTTGACCTGGCTCAGCGTGTAGCTGGCGCCGTCGATGGTGAGCAGCGGCGGCGACTGGGTCAGGTCGACCGAGGACACCACGCCCTGCACCTGCGCGGCAATGCCGACATTGTTGTTCGCGACGTCCTTGCCGGTGGCCGAGATCGTGTACTTGCCGTCGGGCCATTGCGTGCCGTCATTGCCCATGCCGTTCCAGGTGAAGGGAATGTCGGTGCCGGCGGCGGCGGTATATTTGCCGGTGAACACGGTCTGGCCGGTGGAATTGGCGACGGTGATGTCGACGGTGGAGTCGGAGGGCACGTTGAGATGCCAGGTCGCCGACGATTTCGTCATGGTCGCGGTGGTGCCGTCGACCAGGGCGGTCTTGCCGACGAAACCGAGCGCCTGGGTCGCCTGCGTGGTCTGCTGCAGGGTGACGAGCTGGGACAGCGAGTCGTTGGTCTTGAGCTGCTGCTCGACGCCGGCGAACTGCACCAGCTGCTGGGTGAACTGGTTGGTGTCGAGCGGATCGAGCGGGTTCTGGTTCTGCAACTGCGTCGTCAGCAGCGTCAGGAAGGTCTGGAAGTTTCCGGCGAGTGTCGATCCCGTCGTCGAGCTCAGCGAGTTCGACGAGGAGGATTTCGGGATATCGGTCGTGCCGGAGACGACGGACGGGGCGGTGGCGGCATTCGTGGTGGCCATGATCGAATACTCCTCACACTCTGATGTCGACGCCGCTGCTCGATCCGAGCATGCGGCCGTAGCCGCGCCCGACGGGCGCAGCGGCAACGGTGTCGTCCTCGCTGATGATCAGCCGGCGGGCATTGCCGCCATTGTCGTTGTTCTGGCCGGAGTTCTGGCCCGACGAATTCTGGTCGCGCAGGCTGAAGGAGAGCCCGTTGCTGCCGGTCTTGAGGCCGGCATCGTCGAGCGCGCGCTGCAATTGCGGCGCGTCCTGCCGCAGCATCTGCAGCGTCTCCGGCTTCTCGACGGTGAGATGCGAGGTGACCTGGCCGTTGCGGTCGACATTGATGCGGACGTCGATGCGGCCGAGGTCGACCGGATCGAGGCTGATGTCGAAGCGGGTCTTGCCGGCGCGCGCGGCGGCCGCGATCTCGATCGGCACGCCGCTGATCGGCACGGCATTGGAGGTTGCTGCGGTCGCGGTGAGCGTCGCGGTCGAAGCGGTTGCGGCCGACGTCGCGTTGGTCACGGGCGCCTGGATGGCGGACGCGGCCTGCGCGCTGGTGTCGGTCGTGGCAGCGGCGGCCTGCGCGCCCGCATGCGCGTGTGTATTGGCCGTCGCGGGCGTCGCATCGGCGCTGTGCTCGGCGGCGCCGGCCTTCGCCTCGGTCGCGCCGGCCTCGGCGTCCGGCTTGGAGCCTTGCGGATGCGCGGCGGCGTTGGCGGCCGTTGCGGCTGTCTGCGTCGTTGCTGCGTTCGCCTTGCCCGCGTCCTGTCCGATATTGGAGGCGTCGGTCTGCCCTTGCGCGGTGGCGACGGCCTTGAACGAGGTTTTCGGCGTGCCCTGGTCCACGGCGGCGATCAGTCCGCCATTGGTCTTGGCGTCGGTCGCGGTGCCGTCGGTCGTGCCGGCGGCGGCATTCCCAAGCGTGCCCGTGGTGTCGGCATCGACCTTCGCGCCGGCCGTCCTGGCGCTCTTGTCGCCCGCCGTCGCGTTGTCGGCCTTGCCGCCTGCGATCTGGGCCGCGGTGGAGGCGCTGGCGGCGAGGCCGGCGGCGGC
This sequence comes from Bradyrhizobium sp. YR681, assembly GCF_000282615.1. Lineage (GTDB taxonomy): Bacteria > Pseudomonadota > Alphaproteobacteria > Rhizobiales > Xanthobacteraceae > Bradyrhizobium. Next base: position 4,053 of record NZ_AKIY01000330.1, read on the forward strand.
GATAGTCAGCGGCGAGGCCGCGGTATCGGTGGCCTGGCTCGCGGCGGCGTTCGGATCGACCGGCACGACCGGCGTGGCAACGACGACGCCGGGATCGGGCACGGCGGTCTGCGCCGCGTCGGCCTGCGCGGTCGCTGCGGCATCGACGGCGGCAATCCCGTCGTCGGCCTTGTCGCCCTTGGAATCGTCCGACTTGTCCGCCGATTTGGCGTCTGATGTCCCGGACTTGTCCTTGGTCTTGGCGGGCTTGGCCTGATCCTTCGCTGCATCCTTGGCTGCATCTTTGGCCGCATCGGCCGCAGCGTCGCTCCTGGCGGACGCGGAATTGTCGCTGTCGTCGCTGGCCCTGCTCTGCGAGGACGGGTCGGTCGACGCGGTGTCGCGCGGGCTCTTGTCCGACGCGGACGAGGCGGAATCGCTCCGGCGCGGCGCGGTATCCTGCGAGGCCGCGTTGTTGCTGATCGCCTGGGTGTTGCTGTCCACCAGCGAGCCGAAGGAATCGCTTGCGGAGGTGTCTTTCGAGCTCTGCGACCGCGCAGTCTTCTGCTGCGTGCTCTGGACTTGCACGCTTGCCGCGACATCTGACGTACGACCGACCACAGGCGAACCCCTTGGAAACATCTTCGGCATAAGGGTAGCAAGGAGCGGGCCAGCCTCGCGGAGAGTAGTTTTATCTAGTAAAATCAATGGATTGACGGATTGGTGCCCCCGCCGCGAGGCCGCGCGAAGCCCCGCCATTTCTGCCTCCCCGGCAAGAATTGCCCTAAGCAGGCCGCCCCTGTGATTGCTTCGCCGGAAGGCCGCCTATATTAAAGAGGCAGCTCTCAGCCGCTTTCGACCGGGCAGTCGTGCCCCCCGGGGGAACCGCAGTTCCCGGGGATCGCCGATGTCCCGCCGGAAGCCAATCCGCGGATCGCCAACACCGCCGTCACAACGCTTTAAGGCCCATGCTCAACAGTCTGGATCTCGAAGGCCGTCCCGAGGACACCAGGGTCGTCGTCGCCATGTCGGGCGGCGTCGATTCCTCGACCACGGCTGCGCTGTTGAAGGCCGAGGGCTACGATGTCGTCGGCATCACGCTGCAGCTCTACGACCATGGCGCGGCGACCCATCGCAAGGGCGCCTGCTGCGCCGGCCAGGACATCCACGACGCCCGCGACGTCGCCGCCAAGCTCGGCATTCCCCATTACGTGCTCGATTACGAGGATCGCTTTCGCGAGTCCGTCATCGACAATTTCGCCGATAGCTACGCGCTGGGTGAAACGCCGGTGCCGTGCATCGAGTGCAACCGCAGCGTCAAGTTCCGCGACCTCCTGAAGACCGCGCGCGAGCTCGGCGCACAAGCGCTTGCCACCGGCCATTATGTCGCCTCGCGTCGCCAGGGCGACGGCTCGCGCGCGCTGGTCTGCGCCGCCGACAGCGATCGCGACCAGAGCTACTTTCTGTTCGCCACCACGCAGGAACAGCTCGACTTCCTGCGCTTCCCGCTCGGCGACATGTCCAAGCCCGAGACGCGCGAGCTGGCGCGCCGCTATGGCCTGTCCGTCGCCGACAAGCACGACAGCCAGGACATCTGCTTCGTGCCGACGGGGCGTTACACCGACATCATCACCCGCCTGCGTCCGAACGCGATGGACCCCGGCGACATCGTCGATCTCGACGGCCGCGTGCTCGGCCGGCACAACGGCATCGCCAATTTCACCGTCGGCCAGCGCCGCGGCCTCGGCATCGCCGCGAGTGCGCCGCTGTTCGTGGTGCGCCTCGATGCCGCCAATCGCCGCGTCGTCGTCGGCCCGCGCGAGGCGCTGAAGATGCACCGCATCGCGCTGCGCGACGTCAACTGGATCGGCGGCGGCGATATCGACAGCGCCATCGGCGGCGGCCTCGAAATGTTCGTGCGCGTGCGCTCGACCCGCAGCCCGCAGCCGGCCTGGCTGCGCGGCAGCAATGGCCGTTACGAGGTCGAGCTCGTCGCCGGCGAGGAGGGCGTCTCGCCCGGCCAGGCCTGCGTGTTCTACGACGCAGCCTCGGGCCAGGCCCGCGTGCTCGGCGGCGGTTTTATTCAAAGCGCGGCCGCCAAGGTCGGCGCCCCAACGTCGCGCCCGCTGGCCGAAGCCGTCCGCGGCTAATCGATGACGAGATTTAGCGCAGCTGGTCGGGCTGGGTTCACCTCTCCCGCAGGGAGAGGTCGGATCGCATCGTTGGATGCGATCCGGGTGAGGGGTTACGGTCTCGCCGTACTCCACGCCCCTCACCCGGATTGCTGCGCAATCCGACCTCTCCCCGTGGGGGAGAGGTGAAGTAAGGGCAGGGGGCATGGCAGCAGACATCTCGCGGGCCGGGGTCGAGAAGGCCTATGGCCGCTGGGCGCCGGTCTACGATCTCGTGTTCGGCAAGGTCTTCGACGCCGGACGGCAGTCGACCATCGCCGAGGCCGACCGCATCGGCGGCCGCATCCTCGACGTCGGCGTCGGCACCGGCCTGTCGCTGTCCGACTATGCGCGCACCACGAAGATTTGCGGCGTCGACATCTCCGAGCCGATGCTGCGCAAGGCGCAGGCCCGCGTGCGCACGATGCGGCTGTCCAATGTCGAGGTGCTCTCGGTGATGGACGCGAAAAACCTCGCCTTCCCCGAAAACTTCTTCGACGCGGTGGTCGCGCAATATGTCATCACCGCCGTGCCGGATCCCGAAGGCACGCTCGACGAGTTCGTGCGTGTGCTCAGGCCCGGCGGCGAGCTGATCCTGGTCAACCACATCGGCGCCGAGGCGGGCGCGCGAAAACTGTTCGAGCTCGCCTTCGCCCCCATCGCCCGCCGTCTCGGCTGGCGCCCGGAATTCCCGTGGGACCGCCTCGTCAACTGGGCCGCCAGGCACGGCGGCGTGACCCTCGCCGAGCGCAGGCCGATGCCGCCGATGGGACACTTTTCGCTGATCCGCTACGTCAAATCGTGATCGCACCACGGGAACGCGGGACCTGATCCGCGCGTTTCCCTCCCATGCGCACAACATCAAACATCATTCTGGCCAGCCTCCTGATCGCCGCCTCGGGCGCCGCGATCGCGCAGGCCCCGCCCGCCCCGGCAACGCCGCCGCAAGCGACCGCGCCGCCCCAGACTCAGCGTGCCACCGGTTGCGCCCCCTCGGACCGGCTGACCACCGCGCCCGACGGCACCACCACCACCGGCCAGTCCCGGGAACCGCTCGGCGACAAACTGGCCAAATCCGACGGCGTGCTCTGCCCGCCCTCAGGCGTCGACCCCGACATGCACGCCCCGGCCCCCGACACCGGCGGCAACACCCCGGTGATTCCGCCCCCCGGCAGCCCCGGCGGCGACCCGACCGTGAGGCCGAAATAGCTCTTTTTTCCTTCGCCTCTCCCCGCCTGCGGGGAGAGGCCGGAGCGCATCGCAGATGCGATTTGGGTGAGGGGGAACCCTCCACGAGTCTGACGCCCGAAATGGACGAATCCGGCGTCAAATCGATCGCTTTTCCACCCCAAAGAGCCTTGTCCCGCCGAAGCTTTAGCGAAGGCGGATTGACAGCCCGCCGCCCCCTTCCTTATATGCCGCGCGTTCGCGAGATCGGCCGTAACAGCCGTTCGCGACCCTGTGGCGGGGTAGCTCAGCTGGTTAGAGCACGGGAATCATAATCCTGGGGTCGGGGGTTCGAGTCCCTCTCCCGCTACCAAAATTTCCTGAGCCTCCATGGTCGGTCCAAACTACGGACTGCTCCCGCAAGGAAACTAGAGCCTGTCATTCAATCGAACTAACGGGCTAATCTCTCTTGTACTGTTAAAATTTGCGACCGAGGGCTCGTCGATCGCGGGGGGTATCACGAGGAGAACGCGGGCGCGTTAGCTGTATTCTCCGGCAATCCTAACTTTCTCATCTGCAATAATGACAGCTCGTTCTCGCTGCAAGTGCACCGGTCACTTAGCGAGCTAGATGTTTGTTGGCCGCCCCGCGGCAACGCAGGTTGCGCGATCGTCTTATTGACCTAAGGTAGTGAAGATCCCATAGTTCTATTTTTGTAAGCTGATGCGTTTTTCACCGGAGGTCGGGGGCGTGGATTCTGCCAAAGCAAAAGAATGGGAAGATCGATTTCGAGGGAAGACGATAGAGTCTTGGACTATTGAATCTCTAATCGACCACGGAAAGTCGGCGGCAGTCTTTCGAGCAACTGGGAAGGACGGCTTGGTCGCTCTGAAGATATTCGATGACGAGATCATTCAGCGGTATGGAGATGAAACCCAACTCGGTCGCATCAAACGTGAGCTGACGCTTCTTGGAAAGAAGCATCCAAATATGGTTCGCCTTCTTGGTGGTGGGGTGGATAAGGAGAGTGAGAACCATTTTATCGTTATGGAATTTCTGGATGGTCCCAGTCTCAGCAAGTGCTTAGCGAGAGTGCCGGAGGCTAACATTCCTAGCCTGATAGAGCAGCTTGTTTCGGCGTGCGAGTTTTTAGAGTCTTTGAATCTAGCTCATCGGGACATCAAGCCTGCCAACATAGTTCTCCTCGAAAACTTGAGTAGACTGGTACTGCTGGATTTCGGGGTCTTAAAGCCGATCGGAGAGGCCGGCGTCACCGATGTTGATGGTCAGCGCCTGTTCGTCGGAACTTTGCAGTACAGTTCGCCGGAGTTTCTGCTGCGAGATGAAGCAAACGACGCTGACGGTTGGCGCGCGCTGGCGATCTATCAGGTTGGCGCCGTGCTGCACGATTTAATTATGCGACGGCCAATATTTGAAGAGTTCGTCAATCCATATGCCGCTCTGGTAAACGCGGTTCAGCACGAACTCCCAAACGTCGCGAGCGAGACCGCCCCGTCATATCTTGTCGACGCCTGTCGCATGTCGTTGGTTAAGGATCCGGCTAAACGGCTCGACCTCGTCAAGTGGGATTCATTTCGGCCGCCTCAAGCGATGCCAGCGGCTGAAGAGGCTCGTAGACGTGTTGGTCAACGAATTCTTCTTGCGACGGCTGAGACGGCTGTGCCGGTACAGGATACAGCAGCTGCCAGTGAACTTCTTGATACTGTTATTGATGGATTGAAGATAGAAGTTCGAAGAATTAGGCAGGCCAATGCCTCGCTGATCCCGCCGGTCGAAGTAACAAGACTCGGTCGGAATTCCCCGATGCTCTCGATCCGCCTTAAGCCGTCTGAAAGCCTTCAGCTTACAAAAGAATTGCAACTAAAGATTGCGGTTGACGTGATCGACGTTGATGCCCAGGCTATCGCAGTGATGATCACTGCGTCCGCTTCGAGTTCCGGTACGTTTATCGATCCCGATAACTTGGTTGAAGTGTTCAAGGGTCCGTATAGTTCGAACACGATCGGGGATCGGATCGGGGCGGCGCTGTTTCTGTGCTTGGATCAAGTGCAACAGGGCGTGGAAGGCCCGCTACACCTTGAAGGCTTGGGAGGTGTTTGATGGAGTCTTCTTGGTGGAAGGATCTTAGTCAGCTTGACGACGAGCAAAGGAAGGTGATTTCGCTCAGCGATGATGTTGATCACCTTGTGGTGGGCCCGCCCGGCTGCGGCAAAACGAATCTTCTGCTGCTGCGCGCAAGCTATCTTCACAAGAAAGGTAGTACAAACATCAAGGTACTCGCCTTTGGGCGTGTGCTTAAAGAATTCATCGCCTCGGGCACTGCGCATTATCCGTTTTCAGCTGACAAGGTGCAGACATTTATGCGGTGGGCTTACGAGATTTTGAGTGCCAACGGGATTTCGATCGACGAAGACGAGGATTTCGACAAGATTCGCGATCAGATGTTTGCAAGGCTCGGCGAAATTGCCGCTATGCAAAAGGCAGAAGACGTCTACGACGTGATTCTTCTTGATGAAGCGCAAGATTATTCTGCGGATGAAGTCAGCATAGTTCGCTCGTTCGGCGAGCGAATCTTTGCCGTCGGTGACAACAATCAGCGTATCACCAAGAAAACTGGAGCCCTAGAGAAGTTGGCGGAGCTTGGTGCAGAGACCGCAACGCTTCATCACCATTATCGCAACGGCATCAAGATTTGCAGGGTGGCGGATGGAATCAAGAACATTATAGACCACCCCAGCGGCATGGAGGCGACCTCGAACTATGATGAGGCCGCATATCCCTCTACAGTTGAAGTGCTTGGACAGCTTAAAATTGATACTCAGGTCGTAGAAGCTGTGAAGCGGATAAAGACCCAGCTGCAGGCTTATCCGGGAGAGATGATCGGGGTGCTATGCCCACGAGCGGAGGATCTAAAGGCAGTCGCGGAGCAGATTTGTGCAAGCGAAATCGGAGGAGAGGTGCAGGTTCAGCGTGCTGGTGCCTATACTGCGATTATCTCAGGTCGGCCTGTGGTTGTGACGACTGTGCAAGGTGCAAAGGGTCTCGAATTTAGAGCTGTTCACCTGATGGCCGCCGATAAACTGAAAAAGTTCGCTACCCAGAAGAACTTGACTTACACGGCAGTAACGAGAGCCAAAACAACGTTGGTAGTGTATCATGAGGAGGGTTTGGCGGGCTACTTTGAAAAGGGACTTGAGGCCTGTGAAATCACAAAGCCGGGAGAGCCAAATCTAAAGGACCTTTTCCTATGACAGCAATTACGGCGCGTCGCCTAAGTCGAGAGAATTTTGTCAACTGGATGGCTCAGGCTGTCGCGGGAGATCCTACCCTACCGCGTGATACGGATTCTCACGGACGGAAGCCTAACGAGGTAACCTTGGCATGGCCGGATCTTAAATCCAACGCACGCCCGATCGTTTGCGTCGCCGAGCGCGACCTCCAGGAATTCTTTGCATTTGTTTCGACCTACAGCACGACGGTTCGGCCGTTCACGGCGTACTTCAGGGTGATGCCGCTCGAGCTGATTGATATTCTCGACAATGCAGATCGCGAACGTGGCAATGAGATGCAGATTGCGAGAATGGTGGCTGGAGCAGGTATCGCCGATGTTTGGATGGCGGCCGCGCGACAAGCAGAGAGGCCAAGTAATGTGCTTCCGCTGCTGCAGTCTTCGCTATCCTTGGCGCTTGGTCAAACCGTTCTTGCAGGTTACAGCGAGGCAGCATTCCATTGGGTTCTTCAAGAATGGATGACGACACGTGCGAGTCGAGGCGATCTAGCTACCGATCGGAACGTCGGGGGCATTAGTGTTGCATGGCGGCTGGTCAATATCGCGACAACGAGGCTTCTCCCGCGGCGATCGCTTCAGGAGTACGGCGGCCCGATTGCGTCGTTCATCAGAGAGGCGGTTGAGGCACGAGCAATTCGGCCGGAAATGCTTCGCTCGCTTTCCGAGATTGCGGGGCCTGAGCTTGATTTGGAGAAGATGCTTGCTGCATCTAGGGAGGAGCGAATTAATCGCTTTAATGCAGCTCTTGCTGATCTCAAACGTCGTGGCGAAGCTGACCTTCGATCACAATTTTTGGCAGGTCTCATGTTGGCGATGGCTGGCAACGGCTCGTTTGAAATGATTCGATCCGCACGCGAGTTTGACGGCTGGTTGGATGGTGCCGCAACGTGGTTTGGAATTTGCGCCTCGTTGTTCGATGAAAGCAATGTGCTCACATATGCTAACGCCGCCGGCAGGCGAATCGTTCGCGATCTATTGCGACAGGATGATCCCTTCGACGTGCCACGCGCAGATATTGCCTCGACAGAACTCCGATTTGTCGGAGGCAGTAGCGCGGACTTAGGTCAACTAGGGGCGTATGCACCAAATTCTATCGAAGTAGAGATACTTCCTAACGTTGTTACTCGACTGCTCTCGAATCAAGGTGACGAGTCGGGTGGCAGCGCCGAACAGCGCGAGACTTTGCTGCGAACGTTGGACGAGCTGTCTTACCTTGCCAGTCGCGCTCGGCGAATGCTGTTGGATCGAGATGGAAGAGAGCGCCAAGGTGATCTCTATAAGTCCAAGCGGCCGAGCAGGAAATGACTATGCCGGGACTCTCAGCGTAAACAGGCAGGCCGTCTAGGGATGTTGGCACTTTGAGTTTCAATGCACTCTGGATGGACCGTCGGGCAAAACACCCGCCACCCCGTCAACCCCTCCCCGCAAAAATATTCCACTTTACCGAAATTCGGAATTGTCGTATGTGTCGCCCATCCCGGCTCATCCTTGAG